>NZ_RZSW01000720.1:0-2480 GCF_003997375.1 Mesorhizobium sp. M5C.F.Ca.IN.020.29.1.1
GCTCCAGCAGTGCCCTGCGGAGTCCGCCGCGAAATTTGAAGATATCCATATTTCTGCTTCCTGAGACGATTTCACAATTACCTCGCCGAATCGGCTCCATAGTGGACCTTCACGGGTCTAATGGGTATCGAACTCATCCAACAGTAGGCCATACTCCAGGTGGGCGTAGAGTTCGAGCAGATACTGGGCCACCGGATCGGCAACATCCACGAAACGGACGTTCATCAATTTCACCAGCTCGATCTGTCGATAGAACTCTGCCCGGAACACGTCCTCTCTCGAAAGGGCGAGACGTGACCCCTCCGCTGTATAGGTTGCGGTCCGCTCGAGGAGGCGGCGCGCGCGCTTGAAGGCAAAGGATGCGGAGTAGTGGCTTTTGGCGGTATGGCCGCGAAGGCGACCTTGCAGATTTCGCGTCCGCCCGACGTGGACGGGGACGCTATCTTCAAAAAACACGTAGACCCCTGCCCTGCCCAGGTGTGCCGCCACGCCCTTGGCGGGAAACGGTGACGATACGTGAAGCTCGGCGAACAGGGCAGGGATTGCGGCCGTTGCCGTCGCAAAATGCTCGTTCATGGCCTCCTCCGTGCAAATGCCCTGTATCATGTTTCTGCAAATACGCTTTTACGACGAGAGTCTGGCCCAAGTTCAAATCGACCCTCTAAATTGCTCACCCTGCGCGAGCTGTATCCCAAGCTACCGATCGACCTGACCGAAGACGCCCGAAAATGGAAGCAACCGACAAGTCGTTCAGTCCATCCCCGCCACCTACAAATCGTAGCGCAACACAAGCGTCATTCAGTATTTTCAACCCCGCGGGCGTGCGGCTCCGCAGGCGGGCCAATAAACTTGAGCGCTGGGAACTCGCCCTATCAAAACCGAAAGCGCCGAGAGCAGATGCCATCAGGCGGGAACAAGGGGGACTTGAACCACGTTCTGCTGGTCGTCTCTGCGCCGGAGACCGCGAAGCGTGAAGCTTTCTCGCACAACGTCGCCGTTTCGTATCACCCGCTTCACGGAGGTTACGGCTTCAGCATCAACTCCGACCCATTGTTTGTTGAGATCAGGCAATTGCTCTGTTGGCCAAGATGGATCGACTTTACCTCTGATCGCTGTTCGACCATCTGCAGGGACAAATTCAAATTGGTGGGCATCAGGCAGCACACCCGACAATCTCCCAAGGATCAAGTCCTCCCCCTCATCCACGCTCGTGACCCGAGCCCTCTCGGCTGCCCGCGCAATAGCTTCGGCACCAAAACTGAACTCATGCCCGCCGCTTACCACCTTGATGGTTGCCCCATTGGCGTTCATGTGCTCGAAAAATGCTCCAGCCGTCGCCAGGATTCGATCATCAATCCTCTCTATCGCTGCTTGAAACCCTTCCTCATCGGGCTCACCAAATGCATCAAGCAATCCAGTCGCCTGATCAACCGCAAGCTTCAACGCGCTCTCTAGTATCGGTTGTTGCGGGTGCATTTCCTCGAGCAAGAAACCGAAGGATCCTCGTACGATATTGGTAATATGGAGCGCAGCTGCTGGCTTATTCGGGACAGGCCCTTTCTGGCCGAGCCCCGTTGTCTGATGAGCCATAACCTTCGCTACAAGGTCTTGAAAGGTCGCGATAGCGCTCGTGCCGAACTCACTTTCTATGCCGCGGGAGCCGATCACTGGGCGGCACATGGGAATTCTCGGCACGGTTGTTCAATCCTTTGTGTGACCGGTGCTCGACGTCCGGCATCACCTGACGCTTGGCCGCTCCATACGAGCGCAGCTTGTCAGTGATCATGCGCTTCGGTGCGACGCCCTGTTTCTTCAACAGGCGCGTCAGCAATCGCTTGGCCGCCTTGGTGTTGCGGCGGTTCTGGACGATCTCGTCGAGGACATAGCCGTCCTGATCGACGGCGCGGCATAGCCAGTGTTTTCGGCCAGCAATAGTGATGACGACTTCGTCCAGGTGCCAGATGTCATCGCGGCTCGGCTGCTTGCGGCGCAAGCGGCGAGCATAATCGGGCCCGAACTTCTTGCCCCAGCGGCGGATCGTTTCGTAGGAGACCACGATGGCGCGCTCCAGCAGCATTCCGCGACCAGACGCAGGCTCAAGGGGAACCGGCAGTAGAGCCAGACCGCATGGGCGATGATCTGCGGCGGGAAACGATGGCGCTTGTAGCTGATGGCAGGCATTATCATGCTATCATGCCGCCGTCCCTATGCCGCAAATGCTGACGCACGGTTTACGTGACAACACCCACCGAGACGCTCGAGTCGCTGCTCGATCAGGATCGTGCACTTGGCGAAGAGGCCCAGTTCGCGGCCGGCCAGGCCATCCTAAACTTCAGGCAAGTCTATGCTTCTAAAGCGCACTGGGGAAATGCCGAGAAGGTCGTGATGAAAACCCTCGCCGAACATGGTTTTCTGTCACTGGCGGAAACCGAGAAGCTGGACGCGTCTCTGATGTTCGAGGATCCGCATAAAAACAAGCT
>NZ_RZSW01000721.1:0-2462 GCF_003997375.1 Mesorhizobium sp. M5C.F.Ca.IN.020.29.1.1
TGCCAAGGCCTTTGCTCCGCTTGCCGACGGCTTCGTGCTCGTAACCGAATGGGGGCGCACGCCGCGTGCGATGGTGCAATCCATACTGAGTTCGGAACCCTATATCGCCAACAAGATCGTCGGCGTGGTCCTCAACAAGGTCGATTTGAAGAAGCTGGCGAAGTATGGATCGATCGGCGGCTCGGAAAAATTCTTCGACAGATATTCGTCCTACTATCTGGAAAAATCGGAAGCGCGGACGAAAGCAAACACCTGAGGCCGGTATATTAGGAACGGATGTTGAGCAGATCGTGGCGTCCTGCGCGGCCAGGCCGATACCGGGCCTGAGCCCGCGTGAGCGAACACGAATGCCCCCTCGAAAAGACCATGACCGGCAGCCCTGCGCAAGAGCCGGTAAGATCGCGGGGAATGATGTCTCTTAGGTGCGGGTCGATCTCCTCGCTTGACCAGTAGAGGTCCCGAGCCGCGACGGGTCGCGCAAAAGGCGTGGGCACTATGCTTCGCGCCGCACATTCCCACCGCAGGACGTTTGCAGCCAGGAACCGGGCCCGCTTACGCCGCCTTGAGACGGTAGCGGACGATCGTGTGGTCGAGCAGAAGCCGGATCGCGGTCCGGCCTCGATCGCAATCAGCCATCTCGCGGCCATCATGGTCGCGCCGACGATGACCACCGAAAGCAGGTACGGCACTCCTGCACGCATCAGGGCGCCGAGAATGGCCGCGCCGACGACATCATGGATCAGATAGAGGATAGGTCATCAGGCCAATCTGGCACCAGCCGCGCCAGGACAGGTCGAGCCGCAAGGACCATGCCATCAGGGCTATGGCAACCAGGAAGAAGACGATCGGTGGCGCGTATGGCATCTGCTCTTCGACCTACGGTGTGAACATCGACCGAACTGGCGATCTGCAGGACGCAGCCGGCTAGAAACAGCGCGCAGAGGACAAGACGGAACGGCGTCACCGCCTTGAAGCGCATCAGCCAGATCATCACGCCCGTCGCAAAGAAGCATCCATGATGCACCAGCAGCAGGGCTAACCAACGCGTCTCGGCAAACTCCGACCAGTCGAGCGGATAATACAGGCACCAGAAGAGCGTGCTGATCAGGCCGATCGCGATGGCCACCACCTCCATCAGATGGAAGCGGCCCAGCCACAGCAAGGTCCAGACGACGGAGTAAAAGGCGATCTCGATGCCGAGCGTCCAATAGACGCTGTCGACCCAGGGCGAGTAGGGAGCGAACAATGCCGTGCGAACGAGCCGGGTCACGGCATCCGTCGGCCAGCTGAGCCCGACGGCGAGCAGCACCGGCGCGGTGACCGGCGCGCAGATCCAGACCGCCGGCGCCAGCCGCCTCACCCTTGCCTCGAAAAACCGCAAGGAGGTCGAGTTTCGGCGCTGAAGGCGATGACGAAGCCGCTGATGACGAAAACACCTGTACGCCCCCATCGGGAGCCGAGCATCTCCAGTTCCGGATGCGGCGGGATGCCGCCGATGGCCCGTGCCGAAACGCCGGCGGGAAAGGCCCACACCCAGTAACCATGGTGGTAGAACATCACGAGCACTGCGGCGAGAAATCGAAGTATGTCGACGCCGCCAAATGTGGTTTTTTGCTGAGCCATGCCGTAATCGTCGGTGGGCGACCCCGACAAAACTGTATGCGATTTGCTGCATTGCACAATGGCCAAATTGGCGCTCGGGCGCGCGATGCTCCGATGTCTTTACAGGCCGATTCCGCGTCTCTTGAGCGCTGCGGTGATTTCGTCGAGAATGATCGGATCGTCGATGGTCGCCGGCATCGTCCATTCTTCCCTGTCGGCAATCTTCTGCATGGTGCCGCGCAGGATCTTGCCGGAGCGCGTCTTTGGCAGGCGCTTGATCGTCACCACCGTCTTGAAGGCGGCGACCGGGCCGATCCGCTCGCGCACCAGCGTGACCACCTCGGTCTCAATAGTGCCGGTGTCACGCGCGACACCCGCATTCAGCACGACAAAGCCGAGCGGAACCTGGCCCTTCATCGCGTCGGCGATGCCGATGACGGCGCATTCGGCAACGTCTGGATGCCCGGCCAGCACCTCCTCCATGGCGCCGGTCGAAAGCCGGTGGCCGGCGACATTGATGATGTCGTCGGTTCGGGCCATGACGAACAAATAGCCGTCCTCGTCCATCATGCCGGCATCCGCCGTTTTGTAGAAACCGGGGAATTCATCGAGATAGGCTTGGCGAAACCGGTCATCGGCATTCCACAGCGTCGGCAGACAGCCGGCCGGCAGCGGCAGCTTGACCACGACATTGCCCAACGTGCCGCGCGGCACTTCGTGGCCGGCATCGTCGAGCACACGGATGTCGTAGCCGGGCATCGGCACCCCGGGCGAGCCGTATTTCACCGGCAGCAGGCCCAATCCGGCTGGGTTGATCGTCATCGGCGAGCCGGTCTCGGTCTGCCACCAATGGTCGATCA
>NZ_RZSW01000722.1:0-2455 GCF_003997375.1 Mesorhizobium sp. M5C.F.Ca.IN.020.29.1.1
ATTCCGAGCTTCACGCGCAACTGGCTCGTCCGCGAAAACCCGGGCAGGCTTCCAGCACCCTTCGACCGTTTTGACGTGGCATCGATAGCCATCTCGGTTGCCGCGCTGGGTACATGGACGGTTATCCCGGACAGCAGCACCTCGGGACTGCTCATGGCCGCCGCCGCAACTTGCCAGGCATGGCGTTTGTCGCGCTGGGCGGGAGAGCGCACCATACGGGATCCGCTCGTGCTTGTACTCCATGCAGCATACGCCTTTGTGCCGGTCGGTCTTGCCTTGGTCGCCGCGTCGATCTTCTTTCCCAACGCCGTGCCCGCTGCGGCGGGGTTCCACGCCCTTGGCGCCGGCGCGATCGGCTCGATGACGCTTGCTGTAATGGCCCGGGCAACGCTCGGACACACTGGGCGAGAGCTCAAGGCAGGAAGAGGAACGTCGTTTGTCTTCGCGGCCATCCTTCTGGCGGGATCATTGAGAACCCTGGGCGCCTTCGTCCCTGATGATGGAGTGATCCATCTGGCGGGCGCCGCATGGGTGGCGGCATTTGCCGGTTTCATTCTGGTCTACGGAACCGCATTGATGAGGCCAAAGGCGCGGTGAAGCGGGCGGCGGCACACCCGCGATGGTCGACAGAACCTGTGGAACTGCTTCTATTTGTCAGATGCCGAGGTACCCGAGGATCAGCTTCCTCCACCCCGGTCGGTCCCGCACCAACCTGAATCCCAGATTGTCGGGAGGCGTTCCAACGGCACAGCCCCCGCTTTTGCCGTCGCTGACGAAGTTCGACATATAGGTCCTGTGAAATCCTTCAACGACATGGACGCCGCAATTGTCGAGGGAATTCGCAACCCCAGTTCCATCCGCCGCCAGTGTTGCGCGGACAAAGCATGTCGATGTCCACTCCCAGACGTTGCCGGAAAGATCGGCGAGGCCACGGGAGTTCACGCCAAAGGAGCCTCGGCTCCTCGGCAAGGGGTCCGGGCTGCGATCGAGTTGGGCCTCGGCCTTGTAGCGGGCAAGCCAACGCTTGGCGGGGTTGTTGGCGTCGGCTTGGAGCCCCTCAAATCCGCCTCTGAAACGCTCTGCTGCCGCAAAGGCCCATTCCTCGTCTGTAGGCAGCCGCCAGTAATCGCCGGTCGCTTGAGAATACCACCGGGCATAGGCGCTGGCGTCGAGATAACTCACTCCGGTCACCGGCGCATTGGGCGGGATCTCACGTGTCTCCTGTGGCGACTGGCAGGCACCGGCCTTCACACAGTCTGCATAGTCGGCCACGCTGACCTGATAGGTCATGATTTCGATGGGCTTGTTGAACCGTCGCTTGAGGCGGGGATTGGCTTGCGGATGTTCGCCCCGCAGGAACTCGCCCGGCAGGGAATAGGTGATCGAACCGGGAGGCAAGGTGACCGTGATGGTGACAGGGTGGAGTCGATGTCCACTCCAGCTGACGGCGGACAAGCCTATCGGCACCGTTGCGGCCGCGATGGCGACCGAGGCAACCTTCAGGAAGGAAAGCGGCATGGCTTTTTGTCCATACCCGGACAGCGAGTGCTGTCCGGGTAATTGCGGTGTCGTCAGTTTGTGGCGATGGCTTTAGGAGCCTCGACCTGCGTCATCAGGTCGTCATTCCACTCACCTTCGACCATGAAATGAGCCGTAGCTCCGAGTTCCACAGCCTCGATCAGATTGTGGTTCACGTAGGCGTAGACCCCCGGCTGCAGGAAAGTGTAGAGCGCCGCGCCCGCCGATCCGCCGCGAATGAACCAGGTTTCCAGATCCTTGGCCGGCGTGTTGGCAAATTTGCCCTCTTCCCAGACGTAATCGCCGTGACCGCCAATCAGGTGCGGGCGCGTATCGCGGTTGGCTTGCGAATGGACGATCAATACCGTTTCGCCAACATTCGCCTTCATCGCGTTGTCGCCGGTCAGTGATCCGACCTTGCCGTTGAACACCACATGTGTCGGGATCAATCCGCGCATCACTTTCATCATGTCGTCGTAACCGTCGCCGGCCGTTTCATAGCTCTTGAAGTTGCCGTTCTCGTCACGCGGGATATAGAAGTCGTTTTCGCCGATATAGAAGATCCTGTCGTATTTGACCGGCTTTCCCTTGTCGTCCTTCAGACCATCTCGCGGCAGGACCATGATCGCGCCGCTCATGCCGGATACGACATGCCAGGGGATCATCGAGCCGCCGGGCGCGCAGTGATAAACGAACGTTCCCGAGCGGGTAGCCTTGAAACGCAGGGTCACCTGCTCGCCAGGATTGACCAGCGTGAGTTCGCCGCCGCCCAGCGCCCCGGTTGCGGCATGGAAATCGATGTTGTGGGCGAGCGTGTTGGTGTCCGGATTGATGAGCGTCAGTTCGACGTAGTCGTCCTGGTGCACAACCATCAGCGGGCCGGGAACAGAGCCGTTGTAGGTCATGGCATTGAGCGTCGTGCCGTCGGCATCGATGA
>NZ_RZSW01000723.1:0-2442 GCF_003997375.1 Mesorhizobium sp. M5C.F.Ca.IN.020.29.1.1
AAATGCCCTTCCCTGAAGTGCTCGACGAGCGCGGCCCGCGTGTCCTTCACGCGAGCGCGCGGAAGTATCGGCGTGTCCTTGCACGAGGCCTCCAGTGCCGGGCGGGAGAGGCACGAGAGGAAGTCCTCCGTTCCCATGTTGGGCAGGAAGTTGTCCGCGCCGATCGCGGCGCCGGCAATGCGCGCCACGATGCCGCTGTCGGTGCGGTTTTCCCGCGCCGACAGAGCGTCGATCAGCGAGGAACGCGCCGCACTGCGCAGCGTCTCCATGTGATGGGCAAGTTTGCCGTCCTCGTCGACGAGCCGCACGGCATGGCGATCCATCCGGGCAAACCCGTAGACGTCGTCGGACGCGCCTGACTGGATCGAGATGTTGCGGGCGGCGAGTGCGAGCACGAGCAGCGCCATCAGCGTGTCGTCCTCGATCGGCGCACGGGCAAGCGCCTCGTGCAGGGCGTCGGTGCGCAGGTCGCCGATCATCTCGATGCCCTTGCGGGTCACATCGGGACGGGTGTTCACGACGATCGGAGCATCGTCACCCTCGGCAACAGGCTGTTCGCCTTTCTTGGGCTTTTTTGCCTCCGGCATGCGATAATGCACGGACTGCACCTTGCCGTCGCGGTTGAGATACATCGCCGTGCAATCGGACTTCGCAGGCTTGCCGTAGACGCGTTCGGCCTTGGGCGGCAGCTTCGGCTCGCCCCACTGGCCGGCCTCCACGATTGTTCCCCGCTTCGGCAGGTTGTTTGCCATCCACTCCTGCTGGGCGCCGAGGAACGCCTCGACGTCGGTGGTGTAGCGGCTGTCCTCGTCGGCCGGCGCGAACAGGTCCTCGACCCAGGCGATGCCGTAGGCCTGCGCCAGATCGTCGCCGAAGCTCGCATCGCGCGCATACATCCGGGTCTTTGTGAGGCCCTGCGCCACGCTCCACCACGAGACCTGCGGATCGGACTTCGACGGCTTGTGCTTTTTCCAGACCTCCTTCTGCTCCTCGAGCGAAGCGGCTGCGAGGGTGCGCAGCTGACGCTCGTCCGGCATGTCGCCCTTGGCCATCTGGTCGAGCATCGCCGGCAGCACATTGGCGAGCAGGCGCAGCTTTCTGATCTGGCGGACAGGCAAGGCGAGCGCGACACCGACCGCCTCCTCGGTCCAGCCGAGCGCGACGAGGCGCTCGATGGCGCGCCACTGGTCGACCGGGTTGAGCGGCTCGAAAGCGACGTTCTCGATCATCGATCGCATGGCGCCATTGTCGCTCGCCGCCTCGTAGACGAGGACCTCGATCTCTTCGAGGCCCGCGGCAATCGCCTGCTTCACGCGACGGTGGCCGGCATTGATGATGTAGCCATTACCGCCGCCGGCCTCGGGCGTGATGACGGGTGGCTGCACGATGCCGACGGCCTTGATGGTGGCCAACAGCAGCGCGTCGGCCTGCGGCGTGGATTTTGTCTGACGCATGCGGTCCGGATTTTCCTTCAGCGCGCGCGGATCGACTTTGGTGAGATGCATGGGAATGCTCCTTTCGGGGTTGGGGACCGGCCCGGCCGGGCGGCCCTTTCTCGTCTTCTTCCCGAAGACATCCCCCGGCCCGCGGAGCGGACGGGCCGGTGCAACTGCGGCCGAGCATCCCTGCCCGACCGGACCAGCGGGGCTTTCAGCCCTGCGCAGGACGACGGGCCGGGATCGCGAGCGGCGCGGTTGAGCACCAGCGTCGGCGGTCCGCCCGATCTGCGAGGGGCCTTCCCTTCCTTCTTAATTTCCCCTTCCTCGATACTGGCCTGTAACCGAGCCGTCCGGCGGCGTCATGCATGGCCTGGCCGCCACCTCGCGTTGCTCGGGTCGCTAGCCGCATAGGGTCAGGCGGCGACGGCATTCCCGATGCCCTTGACATCCGCCGCCAGCGCCTTGTCGACCTCCGCGAGTTGGCGGCGCTTTTCTGCCAGTTCCCCGGCGAAGTTGAATTCGCCGCCGTCGCGCGACTGGTAAGAGGCAAGGCGTCGCCGGGCGTCGGCCAGCCTCTGGCGATAGCGCTCCTGCTCTTCCTCCAGACCACACAGCGCGTGCTCGAGGCGAGAAACCGCTCCGAGCGGCGTCACCGTCACCGGCAGCTCGATCTCTTGGGTTGCGCCGGTGCGCATCAGCACCGTGCTGTAGCGATAGCCGTCTCGCCCAAAGCGCTCACCGGCATATTCGAGATCGAAGCCGCCGATCGAGGCGATGACAATCTCGCCCTCCTGCTGCAGCTGCACGAGGGTCAGGATCTCCTTCATCAGCGCACGACCGGCCTCCTTGCGCTCGACGAACGACTTGCCCGTCACAGTCATCGTAAAGGCCTCGCCGGCGGTCGGAACAAGCCGCTCGAGGTCCTGTCCGATCTCGCCAATACGCCGGGTCGAATACTCGATGTCCCGCTCGGCGTCACGGATTTGACGGCGGACGGCATGCT
>NZ_RZSW01000724.1:0-2440 GCF_003997375.1 Mesorhizobium sp. M5C.F.Ca.IN.020.29.1.1
CCTCCAGCATCGCTTCATGGACGAGGATGTCGGCGCCCTTGGCAAAATCGGCCAATGGCGGAAAGAATGCCGTATCGGCGGAGAACACCACGCTTTGTCCGGCATGCTCGAAGCGCACCGCGAAGCAGTCGGTCACCGGCGGATGGTCGACGCGCAGCGCCGAAACCTTCAGGCCACGTTCCTCCATCACTCGGCCTTCGCCGAACTCGACAATCGAAACCATATCTTCGATATCAGGCCGGCCTTCGTCGACAATGCGTGTCTCGATGTCGAATTCCATCGCCTGACAAAAACGCTGCCAGTAATGGCCGGTGCCGGGCGGGCCGAACACGGTGACCGGTGTCGCCAGACCCGCCGTCCAGGCGGTGTGGACCAGCGGACCGAGTTCCAGCACATGGTCGGAATGCAGATGCGTGATGAAGACCAGGTCTAGCGCCTTCGGGCTGATGCCGGCATCGGCGAGCCCGCGCGTCACGCCAAGCCCGCAATCGACGACGATGTAGCGCCCTCCGATCTCCAACACCGACGAGCTCGGCCACGGTCCGCCCGGCCGAAGTGCCGGGCCGCCCTTCGAGCCCAGCAGCACCAGCCGATCCCGCGTTGGATCAGCGCTCAAGACCAGTCGCCCTCCGGCGTGCCGTTGAAGCGCTTCTTCAGATCGGCCCAGCAGTCGATGTAATTGTCCTGCCGGGTTTCGAGCTCGGCGGCGTAGCGGGTCAGCATCTGCGGGAATCGCGTCTCGAACATGAAGGCCATGGTGTTGTCGAGCTTGACCGGTTTCAGCTCAGCGCGCGAGGCCTTTTCGAAGCCAGACGCGTCAGGCCCGTGGGCCAGCATCAGATTGTGCAGGCTGATGCCGCCCGGAACGAAGCCCTCCTCCTTGGCGTCGTACTGGCCGTGGATCAGGCCCATGAACTCGCTCATGATGTTGCGGTGGTACCAAGGCGGGCGGAACGTGTTTTCAGCCACCAGCCAGCGCGGCGGGAAGATGACGAAGTCGATGTTGGCGGTGCCCTCCTCGCCGCTCGGCGCGGTCAGCACCGTGAAGATCGATGGATCGGGATGGTCGAACAGGATCGCGCCGACCGGCGAAAAGGTCTCAAGATCATATTTATAGGGCGCGTAATTGCCGTGCCACGCCACCACGTCGAGCGGCGAATGGCCGATCTCGGTGGCATGGAATTGGCCGCACCATTTCACGGTCAGCCGGCACGGCGTCTCCTTGTCCTCGAACCAGGCGCAAGGCGTCTTGAAATCGCGCGGATTGGCCAGGCAATTGGCGCCGATCGGGCCACGATCCGGCAGCGTCAGCTTGGCGCCGTAATTCTCGCAGACATAGCCGCGCACTGTTTCATCGACGAGTTCGACCTTGAACACGAGGCCGCGCGGCAGCACGGCGATCTCGCCCGGTCGCAATTCGATGACGCCCATTTCGGTAACGAAGCGCAGGCTGCCGACCTGCGGCACGACCAGCAGCTCGCCGTCGGCGTTGAAGAAATGGTCGTCGACCATCGAACGGTTGGCGACATAGACATGAGCCGCCATGCCGGTCTGGCCGAGCACGTCGCCAGCGGTGGTGATGCTGCGGATGCCGGCAATGAAGTCGGTCGGCTCCTTCGGCATCGGCACCGGGCTCCAGCGATATTGGCCGAGCGCCAGTTCGTGATCGCCGACATTCGGCGCGCTCTTCCACAGCGGATAGTTCGCTGGTTTGAAGCGGCCGGTGTGCCTGACGCTCGGCCTGATGCGATAGAGCCAGGAGCGCTCGTTGGTGCCGCGCGGCGCGGTGAAGGGCGAGCCGGAAAGCTGCTCGGCATAGAGACCGTAGGCCGGCCGCTGCGGCGAATTCCGCCCCTGCGGCAGCGAGCCAGGCAAGGTTTCGGTTTCGAAGTCGTTGCCGAACCCCAGCATGTAGGAATAGGCCATGGCATCCTCCCTGGAAACTGACAGAGCGCTCCTCGCCTCCAACGGTTGCGGCACCCTGGCATTGACGTAATTGGTTTCATTTGTAACCATCGAAAATGTAACTATCAACCGCGGTGCCTGCCGGGATACAAAACCTTGGACGTCCTCGAACTCGAAAGCTTCCTGCCCTACCGGCTCTACCGGCTCGCCGATGCCGTCAGCCGCGAATTCTCAAGGATTTACAAGGATCGCCACGGCCTGACGCGGCCCGAATGGCGCACGCTGGCCGGCCTCGGACAGCACGGCAGCATGACCGCGACGGCGCTCGGCGAACAGTCGGCGATGCACAAGACCAAGGTTTCGCGCGCCGTCGCCGAGCTCGAACGGCGCCGCTGGCTCACGCGAAAACCGGATGAAAATGACCGCCGAATCGAGCACCTGATGCTGACTGGAGCGGGCCTTGCCGCCTATCGCGAGATGGTGCCGCTAGCAAAGGCGTTCGAGCAGGAATTGCTGGCAAAGCTCAGTGCTGGCG
>NZ_RZSW01000725.1:0-2433 GCF_003997375.1 Mesorhizobium sp. M5C.F.Ca.IN.020.29.1.1
GCTCACGACGGTTCATAAGACGGATCGCGCGCTTGCGATAATAGCCGGTTACCGCCTTGAACTCATCCAGAATGCGCCGCTTGTCAACGCCGCGATAACGCTCCACGATCGCCGCTTCACCGTGTCGCCATGCTGAGCCGCGCCATCCTTCTCCCGAACCGGAATGGCACGACCTGTCCATCCCTTTTGGAACAGGGACACTATTGGTAACATTTTGCTTGAGGCAATGCGGCTCGTTGCCTTCCTTTTCGCTGACCGGAAAGGTACCGGAAGTCGTCTATCGCATCTTACCCGCTGAAACGGCGGCAACACCTCGACCTCAATCGCAGATCATAGGAAATAGACGATCGCGTCGGGGCCTGAGCATCCGTTCACCGGGTTTCCGTCATCGACTGAAGCGAATTGCCCCATCGACCGTCATCGGATGGGCCGCGATACGTCGCCGTATCATGATTAGCGGGCGCACGTAGCGGAGCCATAGCTCTCCGCCCAGCCATGTTCCCCTCGTTGGAAGATGTCCGGCGGACCAGAGGGTGCTGTCCCGTCAGCTTTTCCTGAAGAGCGGCCAAGGCAATCCCTACCAGTCCATCACCACCTTGCCGGAACTGCCGCTGCGCATTGCATCGAACCCAGTCTGAAAGTCGTCGATGCCGATGCGGTGGGTGATCAGGCCGCTGACATCGAGCGGACCTTGCACCAGCGCGATCATCTTGTACCAGGTCTCGAACATCTCGCGGCCGTAGATGCCCTTCAAGTGCAGCATCTTGAAGATGACCTTGTTCCAGTCGATCTCGAAGCCGGTCGGCGCGATGCCGAGGATGGCGATCTTGCCACCATTGTTCATGGTGTCGATCATGTCGCGGAAGGCGGGCGCCGCACCCGACATTTCGAGGCCGACGTCAAAACCCTCGGTCATGCCGAGCGCCGGCATGACATCGCGCAGCTTTTCCTTCGACGCATCGACGACATGCTGGACGCCGAGCTTTTTCGCCAAAGCCAGCCGCACCGGATTGATGTCGGTGATCACCACTTTTCGCGCGCCGACGCATTGGGCAACGAGCGCGCCCATGATGCCGATCGGCCCGGCGCCGGTGACCAGCACGTCCTCGCCGACAAGGTCGAAGGACAATGCGGTATGGACGGCATTGCCCAGGGGATCGAAGATCGCGGCGACCTCGTCGGGCACATCGTCGGGGATCGGCACCACATTGTGCTGCGGGATCGCCAGATACTCGCCGAAGGCGCCGGGACGGTTGACGCCGACGCCGAGCGTGTTGCGGCATAGGTGGCCCCTGCCGGCACGGCAGTTACGGCAATGGCCGCAGACGATATGGCCTTCGCCGGAGACGCGCTGGCCGACCTTGTATTCGCTGACCGCGGCGCCGAAATCGGCGACGGTGCCGACGAATTCATGGCCGGTCACCATCGGCACCGGCACGGTCTTCTGCGCCCACTGGTCCCAATTATAGATATGAACGTCGGTGCCACAGATCGCGGTTTTCTTGATCTTGATCAGCACGTCGTTGGGGCCGATCTCCGGTACCGGCACCTCTTCCATCCAGATGCCCGGCTCGGCCCTGGCCTTGACCAGCGCCTTCATCATGTTCGACATCAGGATCTCCCTATTCCGTGATTGCGCTTCTGGCGAGATAGCCTGCACAACGGGAAGGTAGGCCACTACTCGTTTGAACGTCCGGAATGGTCAGCCCCGCCTGCTCGGCCTCGCGGCGCAAATTCTGCCTTGGCCTTGGCCCGATCTGCTGGATCACCAGGCCGGCGGCAAGTGAGCCAAGATCACCGCAGGTCTTGAGATCGCGACCCTGCGTGTAGCCATGCAGGAAACCGGCGGCGTAGAGGTCGCCGGCGCCGGTCGTGTCGACCAGTTCCTCGATGGCGGTGGCCTTGATGACCACGGTCTCGTCGCCGCGCACGATGACGGAGCCTTTCTCGGACCGCGTCACGGCGGCGATCCGGCAATCCTTGCGGATCTGCGCGAGCGCCTCGTCGAACGACGATGTCTGGTAGAGCGCCTTGATCTCGTGGCTGTTGGCAAAGACGATGTCGATGGTGCCCGAGCGCATCAGCTCGAGGAATTCGTCGCGGTAACGGTCGACGCAGAACGAATCCGACAACGTCATCGACACTTCGCGGCCTGCCGCGTGCGCCAGTTTCGCCGTCTGCCGGATCGCTTCCTTGGCGCGCGGCGGGTCCCACAGATAACCCTCGAAATAGGTGACCTTGGCGCCAGAGGCCTTGTCGGCCTCGACGTCCTCCGGCCCGAGCTCGACACAGGCGCCGAGATAGGTGTTCATCGAGCGCTCGCCATCGGGGGTGACGAAGATCATCGAGCGCGCCGTCGGCGGCCCGCCCTTGAGCGGCTTGGTGTCGAAGGCGACGCCCTGGGCATGGATGTCGTGCGCGTAGATTTCGCCC
>NZ_RZSW01000726.1:0-2427 GCF_003997375.1 Mesorhizobium sp. M5C.F.Ca.IN.020.29.1.1
GATCAGTTGGCCGGAACCTGGCTGAGCAGGTCCGCGAACACCTTCTTTGCTTTCCCGGCATGCTTGGCCGCCGTGGCCGTATCGAGGTTGACCGGCTTGCCGACCGCGATCAGCGCGACCATGCCCATGCCGTAGTGAGGCGCGCATTTGACGCCATAGACACCCTCCTGGGTCAGCGTAACGGTGATTTCCTCGTTCGTTTTCCCCTTGAACGGTTCTGCGCCATCCGGAATCATGCCCTTGATTGACTGGGCGTCGTGGGTCTTGTCGGTCGGTACGAACTTGACGGTGTCGCCGGGCGCGGCCTTGACGAAGGCCGGCTGGAAGACCATCGCGCCTTTTTCGCCCTTGTTGAGCATCTGCACCACGTGCTCTTCCGCGTTTGCGCCGCCGACGAGCGCGAGGATGGAGATTGCGGCGGCCAGGATGGAGAGTTTCATCGATTTGTCCTTTGTTTCGTCTTCGCGGCATTTGGCCGTTCCATGTCATTTAGCCTGATCTGCCCCGGGAGAATTTGCGCTGGCGCAAACTCGGGGTAAGAAAGGTCTGCCGCACGACTGACGAGGATTCTGCTTGGCTGCGCTGGACCGATCACTGATATCGCGGCTGCCGCTCTTCCAGGGGATGGCGCCTGAAGAGCAGAGCGAGATACTCCGAAGCGCTCGATCGTCCCGCTATGCCAAGGACTCGACGATCTTCGAGCAGGAAACCGAGGCCCATTCGTTCTTCGTGCTGATCGCCGGGCATATACGCGTCGTCCGCACCACACCGGACGGACAGCAGGTCATCGCCAGATACATCAGCGAAGGCGAAATTTTTGGCGTCGCCGCGGCTCTCGGCCGGACGACCTATCCCGCCAGCGCCATCGCGGCGGTGGACTGCGTGGTGCTGGCCTGGCCCAATGCTCTTTGGCCGGAACTGGCGCGCCGGTTCCCGGTGTTTGGGGCAACCACATACCGGACCGTCGGAAACAGGCTGCAAGAAACCCAGACGCGCGTTGTGGAGATGTCCACTGAACAGGTCGAGCAGCGCGTTGCTCACGCGCTGCTGCGATTGGCAAATCAGACTGGCCGGAAGACCGAAAGCGGCGTCGAAATCGACTTCCCGATTTCAAGGCAGGACATTGCCGAAATGACCGGGACGACCCTGCATACCGTCAGCCGGTTGCTCAGCAAATGGGAAGAGAGTGGGATAATTGTCAGTGGACGCCAGAAAGTCACGGTCAAGGATGCGCACCGGCTTGTAGTCCTCTCAGAGAGCCGGACCAAGGGCTGACGGTCACCCGCTCGCTCGAACAGCCGATTCCAGATCCATCAGGAAGTCGGTCTCGTTGATCTGATGCTCATGGCATGCCTCAGTCACGGTATGGAAGGTGCCTATCGGGCAGCCGACGCAGAGCATCTTGTAACTCAGCACCACCGCCACCGTTGCCGGCCATTTGCTCATGATCTCGTCGACGACCATGTCGGGACTGATGGAACTCCGCTCCTTCACGATGAAGTCCTCCGTGATTGCGAAGCGTCTTCATAGATTCCGCTCAGACCGCCTTCTTTGCGCTTTCGCAACGTTGATGAGCATTGCCGTTTGGCTAGGAAAAACTAGACAAACGTCATGACCGCGATTGCACCAACGACGATCAGAACAAGCCCGCCTATCAGCATGGGAAGCAGCGTATTGCTGAGATCGACGCCCGACTCGAATTGCTTGACCGTCGGCGTGTCGTTCTTGTTTGGATCAGTCATGCTTGTCTCCACGGGCCGGCAAACGCGAATCGCGCGGCGTTGGGTTGAATTGTAGATCGGGGCCTTACCCACGCTTATCGATACGCCGAAGCCTCGGATGCAGGCAGCCCGCCGACAAAGTCCTTGGGCATCAGCGCGATGTCGGCCAGCGTGTAACGGTCAAGGGTATTCTGGAAGGAGGCCATCGCGTCGCCGAACATGCCTGAAAGTTTGCAGCAGCCGGTGAGCACGCACTGATTTCCGGTCGCGAAGCACTCCACAAGCGCGAAATCTGGCTCGGTCAAGCGTACCACGTCGCCGATCCGGATCATCTCGGGGCTCCGCCCGAGGGCAAGGCCACCGGAGCGACCGCGGACCGCCTTCAAGTAACCGCCGCGCGTCAGGGTGTTGGCAACCTTGTTCAGGTGCGTTTTGGATACGTTAAACGTGCGTGCTACCTCCTCGATCGTGATCAGGCGATCACCGGCAGAGGCCGCATACATCAACATTCTCAAGGCATAATCCGAAAAATTAGTCAGCCGCACGGATCTACCTCCCGTAAACACCACGAACCCGGCATCACAGTTCCTTCTCGGCGATCGGTTCTATGCCCATCGTAGTCTCGCCACGGCTGAAGGCGACCGCGAGACGGAAGCTGTGAGCTATGCGCAGTGCGCGATCCATAAACAACGCCGCAACCTCGGGT
>NZ_RZSW01000727.1:0-2419 GCF_003997375.1 Mesorhizobium sp. M5C.F.Ca.IN.020.29.1.1
GCCAAGCTTGGCGAAGGTGTCGTCAACGGCATGATGACGGCGCGCATCGGCATTGCTGCGATGGAGACCGCAAGGCCCCTGCCCTTCAGCGCCGCGAGGCGGCCCGGCATGGGCGATTTCCTGTCCGCGCTGACATCTTTTGCAACCAAAAAGCAGAAGGAAACATCCGCTTCCGACACGTGACAACCGTCCTACAGCACCGCACATCCTGGTGGCTCGCAAAGGACGCTGTAGCCCTTTGATTTAGCGCATGATCCCATCGCAAATCGCTTCCGATTTTCGGGGCCATGCGCTAGCGGTGACGAAGCATTAACCAATCTTGTTCATGGTCGGACGGGTTCCAAACCAGACTCTTTGTTGCCGAGTGTCGTCGATGAAAAGCGTGATCTTGTCTAGCGTCCTGCCCATGGCGGTCGTGGTTTCAACAATTGCCGGCATGGCCGAAAAGACCTTTGCAGCGGAACGGGACAAGAAGTTCTTTCAATCGGTGGAAGGCGAATGGGTCGGCCCGGGGGAAATCGTCGCCGGCAAATACAAGGGCACGAAATTCACCTGCAATTTCACCGGCTCGACACCTGACGGCAAGATCGGCATGTCGCTCGACGGCGGTTGTCGGGTCGGCATGTTCACCCAGCAGATGTCGGCGACGATCCAGCACAAGGGCCGCGAGGGCTACAAGGGCAGCTTCATGGGCGGTGCCGCCGGTTCCGGCCTCGACATTATCGGCGGCAACGTGGTCAGCCCCAACAAGGTCGTCTTCACCATCAACCGCAATCAGTTGCGCGGCGTGATGCAGGCTCTTGTCCCCAACGACAATTCGATGACGGTGACGGTTGCGGTGCGCGTCGACCAGCAATTGGTGCCGGTCATCGGCATGAAGCTGAAGCGCGTCGATACGGTCGAAGTCGGCTCCATCGCGCCGAACTGAGCGCTTATCTGCGCGTCCGACAGGACGTGCGGCGCCGCGCTATAAAAAAAGCGGCAGCCACGGCCACCGCTTCTTTCGCAAAACTCAAATCGATTCTCAGGCCTTGATGGCGGCGGTCAGCTCGTCATAGGCCTTGCAGGCCTCGTCCGCCGTCGTAGCGCCCTGATACTTGGCCGTGACCGCCTGAACCTTGGCGGTGAGATCGGCCGCCTTGGCCGGATCCTTGGTGATCGCCTCCTGAAGGGCTGCAGTCATGTCCTGAGCTTTCTTGGTCAGCATTTCAGTCGTGCAGTCCGGTGCGTTCTAGCAGGCCGATCCGGCAAATGCCGCGATGCCAATGGCAACAAGCAAAAAATCTTCATGTCAGTCGTCTCCCTCAAAAAAAGGCGCGGATTTGATCGTCGTCCGCCCTTCACGGCCAAAGCCGCGCGTCCTTAGCGCCCGATTGCTGCAACACGCAGCGCAGCGGGTGCATAAAGCTGTGGAGCGCGGCTGCAACACTGCTGCACCAGTTTCCGGAATTCGGACTGTTCGATTTCAGCCGAAGCCCCTATCTTGGCTGCTCGATGCCGCAGCACATGCAGCGGTTTCTAGAGAGAACGGAACGGCAGGCATGGCAGCAGAAGCAGCGGGCAGCGATCTGATCCACGTGGTGGCGCTGCTCGCAGCAGGTGTTGTCGCCGTACCGATCTTCAAGCGCGTGGGGCTTGGTTCCATCCTCGGCTATCTGGCGGCCGGCGTGGTCATCGGCCCGTTCGGCATCGGCATCTTTTCCGAATCGGAAGCGATTCTTCACGTCGCCGAGCTCGGCGTCGTCATGTTCCTGTTCATCATCGGGCTGGAGATGCAACCGTCGCGGCTGTGGGGCCTCAGGCGAGAGATCTTTGGCCTTGGGGCATTGCAGGTCGGCGTATGCGCGCTGTTGCTGACCGGCGTCGGACTGGCGGGAGGTTTTCCGATCTCGCAATCCTTCGTCGCCGGCGCCGGCTTCGTGCTGACCTCGACAGCGATCGTCATGCAGCTTCTGGAGGAACGTGGTGAGATCGCTGCGCCCAAAGGCCAGCGCATCGTCTCCATCCTGCTGCTCGAGGACCTGGCGATCGTGCCGTTGCTGGCCCTGATCGCCTTCCTGGCGCCGGGCGGCGCCGATATGAGCTTGACGCAGCGGCTGACGGAGGTGGGCATAGGCCTTGCCGCCATCGTTGGGCTGGTGCTGGCCGGGCGTTATCTGCTCAATCCGTTCTTCCGCATCCTGGCGGACGCCCGCGCCCGCGAAGTGATGACCGCAGCCGCCCTTCTGGTCGTTCTGGGGTCGGCGCTTGCCATGCAGCTCAGCGGCCTGTCGATGGCGATGGGCGCCTTCCTGGCCGGCGTGCTTTTGTCGGAGTCCACCTTCCGCCATCAGCTGGAGGCCGACGTCGAACCATTCCGCGGTGTGCTGCTCGGGCTGTTCTTCCTCGCTGTCGGCATGTCGCTCGACCTGCATGTGGT
>NZ_RZSW01000728.1:0-2418 GCF_003997375.1 Mesorhizobium sp. M5C.F.Ca.IN.020.29.1.1
AATGGAACCGCGTCCCCCCCCCGCCACAACGTGCCGAGGATCGGCCGCGTCGTCATCGCGCGCGGTCGCGACGCGACCGACGTGCCGCTGCTGCACAGTTTCGGCCCGCACCGGCTCAGCCTGTTCAAGGTCTGGACCTACGAGCAGGAAAGCAATCTGTTCAACCCGCCCCATCGCGGCGTCGATAGGACCGCCAGCGCGCAGATGCTGGCATAGAAACGCAAGCGTGAACGGCGTGCGTCCCGCTGTAACGATCATCCGGGCTGTCCTACGGATCTGGTGTGCCTGATCCGATCCGGCACAGAACCTCTGTGCCGGATCGGGATCGAGTTCTTGTGCTCCACGGCAGACGTCGGGATCATGGTAAGCGCTTCGTAAACGAAACTGCCGCAGCGGCTTGTCGTTTACCGATTGTTCACCCTGCCGCATTTCGAAAGCAAGCAGAAACAACGATTTGAGATGAGCCGCCGGCTTTTGGTGCGTTGACGGCGCCATCCGGCCGGAATCCTGCAATGCGCCCTCACACGGCTTCGAGGTCGTGGTGAATGGAGGCGAAAGCATGCGGCATCTTGGGGGTTTTGTTCACGCGATCGGCGGCTTTGCCAGAGATCGAAGCGGAAACTTAGCGGTTCTGTTCGGCATGGTTGCGTCGGTGCTGGCGCTGGGTGTCGGCTTTGCCGTCAACGTTGCCCAGCTCTACAACGCCAAGTCGAGCCTTCAAGGCGTGGTCGATGCGGCGGTGACCTCGACGGCGCGCGACCTGACGACCGGCGTCATCAAGGAGGCCGATGCCAACAAGTCGGTGCAGGCGTTTCTCGATGCCAACAGCCGAGCGGGCATCCTGCAGGCAGATCGGATCGTCCTCGACAAATTGACCATCGACAGGACCGCCAAGACGGTTCAGGCGGACGCCCATGTCGATCTCGGTCTTTATTTTCCGCTTTTCAGGATGGGTGACATGAAGCGCGTTGCCGCATCGACGACAGCGCTCTATTCGGACAAGACGATCGAAGTGGCGATGATGCTCGACGTCACAGGGTCGATGGCCGGCCAGAAAATCATCGATCTGAGGACAGCTGCAAAGAACGCGGTCGACAGCTTCCTGGACGGTCAGGACTCCTCCAACCCCCGGGTGCGTGTCTCCATCGTACCATACGCTAATTCGGTGAATGCCGGCGCGCTTGCCGCCAGCAGCGTCTATGTCGAAACCTCGACCAGCCAGCGCAAGCAGGCGCCAGGCAATGGCGCCATACAGTACGTCTCCGGCTTAATGCGTCCGGACAATTGCGCCACCGAGCGCAAGGGCACCTATCAATATTCGGATGTAGGTCCCGACATCAGCATGGTCAATCGCGATTACCTGTTGTCTTCCTTTGCCTGGCAGACCGGCACGGCTGCCTGCCCGGCCGCCGCGTTGAAGCCGCTGACGGCGGACGCCGCGGCGCTCAAGAATGTCATCAAGAACTTTGTCGCATCGGGCGGCACCGCGGGCCATATCGGCGTGCAGTGGACTTGGTACATGCTTTCGGAAAGCTGGGGCAGCGTGATGAATGCTTCGCAGCGGCCGGCCAAGGCGGATCCGAACAAGGTCGCCAAAATCGCGATCCTGATGACCGACGGCGAGTTCAATCTGTCCTATTTCGATGCCAGCACTGTTGGTGAGGTCTACAACGATGCCGGCAAGGAACCGACCCGCACGTCAGCCAAGACGCTCTGTACCGCCATGCGCGACAAGGGCATCGAAATCTTCACCATTGGTTTCGATCTCAACGAGGAGAATGCCAAGGCGACACTGCAGAATTGCGCGAGCCCGGATACGGCCAAGATCAAGCACTTCTATCAGGCCGCCAACGGGGCGGAACTCAATCAGGCTTTCCAGGACATAGCGCGCAACATCGAAAGCTTGGCATTGACCAAATAGAGGGTATTGACCAGACAGGATCCGGACAAGGAAAAGGCCGCCGCTTCTTTCGAAGCCGGCGGCCTTCCGTGTTTCCGTCCATGGCGCGGCTCATGGCAGCGACGGTTTGCGTCGCCAGCCGCGCATCTCGCGCCTTAACGGGAAGACTGCTTCCCGAAAGTGCAATCCGCTGAGGCCACGTTCTGGAAAACGAAATCACTCGACATCGGATCACCTCCTTTCGATTTGTTGAACACGCCCTCATGATGGGGTGTCGATCCGCAAATGGCAAGGCGCGATGGTGAAAATGCCGTGCGAGCTTGTTGCTGGCGGCTTGCGGCTGTCCGATCGGACAGGCAAAGTCGCCGTGGACCGCCAGCGTACTGAGCAGGAGAGGACGGGGATGGAGGCAGCCGAGAGAGCCGCACGGATCGTTCGAACGGTTATCGAGACGTTGCAGCCGGGTTTCGCGGTCAAGCTGTGGACTGGCGAGCGGATCGGGCCCGCCACGGGACCCG
>NZ_RZSW01000729.1:0-2413 GCF_003997375.1 Mesorhizobium sp. M5C.F.Ca.IN.020.29.1.1
GTCGACGAAGCTCACCCGCGCCACCACGCTGCTGCGCACCTGGGTCGACGTCGACGTCGAGAAGCAGAACCGCGATCTGCTGGCGTCGATGAACAACCGCGCCCGCCTCCAACTGCGCCTGCAGCAGACGGTGGAAGGGCTCTCGGTCGCCGCCGTCTCCTACTACGTCGTCGGCCTCATCGGCTACGTCGCCAAGGGCGCCTCGATCTTCGGCCATACCTTCGCGCCCGAGGTCGTCACCGCCGCCTCGGTGCCGCTCGCCATCCTGCTGGTCTGGTGGGGCGTGCGCCGTGTGCGCCGCTTGCACTCCGAACCCGCCAAGCAAGCGGGCGAGTAGGCCATCTCCCCCTGAAGGTCCCTCGACGGGGAGAAAGTCAGCGCGTCCCTCTCGCCCCCGCTCCCTTCGTTCGCCGCCCTCCTCGCAAGCCGCTGCGGAAGGCGTCCCGGTGTCGGCGCTCGATTTTGGCCAAAGCAGGATTTGCAACAGGCGCCCGCCGCTGGTAAAAGATTTTTACCAGTCGATCGAAGGAGACTGTCAATGTCCAGCCTGCTGATGCCGAAGCCAGACGACGCCACGATGCGCCGGCGCGACGAGATCGTCGCCGATATGCGCATCATCGTGCCGGGCGAAGGCGTCGTCGACGCTGCCAATTCGATGCGTGCCTTCGAGAGCGACGGCCTCACCGCATATCGGCAATTGCCGCTGGTCGTGGTGCTGCCCGAAACGGTGGCGCAGGTCTCGCGCGTGCTGAAATATTGCAATGACCGCAACATACGCGTCGTGCCGCGCGGTTCCGGCACATCTTTGTCCGGCGGGGCGTTGCCGCTCGAAGACGCCGTGCTGCTGGTCATGAGCCGCTTCAATCGCATTCTCGAGATCGATTTTCCAAACCGCATCGTCGTCGCCCAGCCGGGCGTCACCAATCTCGGCATCACCATCGCCGTCGAGCAGGAGGGCTTTTACTACGCCCCCGATCCATCCTCCCAGATCGCCTGCTCGATCGGCGGCAATGTCGCGGAGAATTCCGGCGGCGTACATTGCTTGAAGTACGGTCTTACCGCCAACAATGTGCTCGGTATGGAGATGGTGCTGATGAACGGCGAGGTGGTGCGGCTCGGCGGCAAGCATCTCGACGCGGAAGGCTATGACCTGCTCGGGGTGATGACCGGTTCCGAAGGGCTTCTCGGCGTCGTCACCGAGGTCACTGTGCGCATCCTGAAGAAGCCGGAGACGGCGCGCGCGCTTTTGATCGGCTTCCCGACCAGCGAGCAGGGTGGCCAATGCGTCGCCGACATCATCGGCGCCGGCATCATCCCCGGCGGCATGGAGATGATGGACCGCCCGGCGATCCACGCGGCCGAGGATTTCGTCCATGCCGGCTATCCCTTGGATGTCGAGGCGCTACTGATCGTCGAGCTCGACGGGCCGGGCGTCGAGGTCGATCACTTGATCGGCCTTGTCGAAGCCATCGCCTATAGGAACGGCTCGACCACATGCCGCATCTCGCAGTCGGAGCAGGAGAGGCTGAGCTTCTGGGCCGGCCGCAAAGCTGCCTTTCCGGCGGTCGGCCGCATCTCGCCCGACTACTACTGCATGGACGGCACCATCCCGCGCAAGGAACTGCCGCGCGTGCTGCACGGGATGCGCGAACTGTCGGAGAAATACGGGCTCGGCGTCGCCAATGTCTTTCACGCCGGCGACGGCAACCTGCATCCGCTGATCCTTTATGACGCCAATGTGCCGGGCGAGCTCGACAAGGCGGAAAGTTTCGGCGCCGACATCCTGCGGCTCTGCGTCAAGGTCGGCGGCGTGCTGACCGGCGAGCACGGGGTGGGCGTGGAAAAGCGCGACCTGATGCCGGAAATGTTCGACCAGATCGACCTCGACCAGCAGATGCGGGTCAAATGCGCTTTCGATCCCAACCATCTGCTCAACCCGGGCAAGGTGTTTCCCCAGTTGCGCCGCTGCGCCGAGCTCGGACGCATGCACGTGCATCGCGGGCAGACAGCGTTTCCGGACATTCCGAGGTTTTGATGATGGGATCTCAGAACGGGGGTTCCTCGCCCCCGCGAAGCGGGGGAGAGGTGGCTAGGGCAAAGCCCGAGACGGAGAGGGGGTCTGCGGCCGACGTGCCAAGTCGCCGCCCGCCTGAAAAGATCGCGCGTGCTCGTGAGCTTCGGCATGGCGACAATCCGATGGAAGCAACCCTGTGGAACGAACTGAAAGCCAAAAGGCTTGCCGGATATAAATTCGTGCGACAGATGCCGATCGGGCCGTATTTCGCCGACTTCGCTGCCGAAGCGAAAAGCTGGTCGTTGAACTGGACGGAAGTCACCATGCCGAGAGTTCCTATGACAGACGACGCGACGAATTCATGCGTGGCGAAGGGTTTTCGGTAGTGCGGTTCTGGAA
>NZ_RZSW01000072.1:0-16960 GCF_003997375.1 Mesorhizobium sp. M5C.F.Ca.IN.020.29.1.1
ACACTCAGCGATTGCCGTACTCGTCATGGCGGCGCCACCATGCCTGGGGGAATTCGAGCCCGTTCTCGTTCTTTCCCCACGGAGCCAGGTCGCATCTGACCGGCTGCGCATGATCTGCGACCACGAAGCCGCTGATATCGCCAGCGTTCGGAATGTCCAGCACGAGGCTGAAGCAAGGTTTGAGCGGCTGCCGATGTGCTGGGCGAGCCGTGAGATCCAGTCGTCAGGCTAGTGCGGGTGAAAGTTGCAAGCCGCGTTGTGTGTCGAAACCTAGCCAGCAGGCAACCGCTCATCTCTGGATCGAAGTGCGCCTCGCCGAATGCAGCGTCCAGGCGTGCCACCGTGGCGGCGATGTGCCAATCTTCCATGACCGTGATGGACGCATGTCAGGGAGGAGGCGGCCCGGTCCTGTTCGCGCTATAGATGCAGCGGTTGGCGATTGAGCAGCATGGAATCGCCGAATTCATGCGTGCGGTATCGGTACGCGGTGAGGGTTGCGGAGGCCTTGGCGAGCAGAGCATCGTCGGCAAAGGCACGCAGGAGCTCGAAATGGCTTTCGCCGGGCTGGTGGACGCCTGTGAGAATAGCATCAACCACGAGAAGCCGCGTGTCCCGCGCGATGCGCCCTGTCGCAATGCCATTTCCGGCACGCACATTCCCGTCGGGACTGGCGGCCGCCTCAAGCGCGCGCACTACACTCGTGCCGATCGCGATGATGCTGCCGCCGCGGAGCTTCGCCCGCGCAACCTGCGCCGCGGTGCGCTCGGGGATGCGGTACGGCTCGTCGAAAGGGAGTCGCGAATCGAGCGCGGGATCGCCGGTGGAGGAAACGCCCGCGGCATGCGTGACTGTTGCGAAGCCGACGTCCCGCCGACGCCAGGCTTGGAGCGTGCGCCAGTCGAGTGCAAAGCCTGCCGATGGCGCCTCGAACGCGACCGGCCCGGCGGCAATCTTCGTCCAGATATCCCACAGAGCCAGCGGTTCGGGAACATGCGCGTATTGGATCGGCCGGCCGTGCCGCGCCAGGCCTGCAAGCACCGCTGCGCGGTTGCCTGGGAAGCGCAGCTCGACAAGGCGAGGATGGTCGAGAAGGCGCTCTACGACGGCTTCAAGCGGGCCGAGCTGGAGGCGATCGCTTGGTGACAGCGGAGGCGGCGGCGGCCGGTCTTCCGTGCGCGTGCGATGATCGCCTGTGCCGAAGGCAATCGCCATGAAGCGGGTTGGATCGGGAAGTGACAGCCAGCCCGCCAGGCGGATCTCGATCGCTTCGTCGCTGGGGACATGCATGCCGTGCAAGCTGGCAGGCAAGGTCGCGGCGTCGTTGCCGACGACCAGATCGCCGGGATCGAATAGCGTCGCGAGCACAGCGCGCGGCAGGTCGCGCATCGCGCCGTCTGCCTCGACGACGAACAGCCTGGCGGAGCGCCGATCAGGACGGTCGGCGGCAATCATCCGCGCGTCCCGGCGAGAGTCGTTGTGCTGACCGGCAACGCGTCGAGCATCCTTTCGATGATCTCGGCAGCAGCCACTTCGGGGTGCTTCAATGTCGACGGATCGGCGTCAGGAAGCGCCAGCGCGTGCAGCGGGGTGTCCATATCGCCGGGATCGAACGCGAGGAGCCGGATTCCGTCGGCTTTCGCCTCCTCGTCCCAAATCGCCGTGAGATGGGCAAGAGCAGCCTTGCTCGCGCCATACGCGCCCCAGCCGGGATAGGCGTTCACCGCCGCGTCGCTGGAGATGTTGAGTACCAGCGCGCCACGGCCCTCGCGTGCGGACGCGGCAAGCGCACCGAACAGGGCTTTCGTCAGCCGGAACGCGCCGACGAGATTGACCGCGAGCGCTTTTTCCAACTCCTCGCACTCGGTATCGGCAAGGAGCGCCAGAGGAACAGGTCCAAGGCTCGACGCATTGTTGATCAGGACGTCGAGCCCGCCGAGGCTGACGGTGACCTGCAACGCGATCGGGTAGATGTCTTCCTTCTTGCCGACGTCGCCGACAATCCCGTGCGCGCCGGTCTCGTCGGCGATGCGTTCGACGTCCGCGGTGGTGCGGGCGACGAAGGCGATGGACGCACCCTGCTCGGCAAGCTGCCGCACAAGCGCCAGTCCGAGGCCGGACGTGCCGCCCGTGACCGCCACGCGAAGTCCCTGAAGCTCGATATTCGTCTGCATTGCCGGTGCTCCTTCAATCTGCACTGCCCGTTGCTACAAGTTCAAGTTAACTTGAAGTCAAGCGGGAATTGTGCTTTCTTTCATGCATGGATTCCATGCTGACCATCACCGACGTGTCGCGGCGCAGCGGCGTCGCCTCATCGGCATTGCGTTTTTACGAGGAGCGCGGGCTGATCGCTTCCGAGCGGGCCGGCTCGGGGCATAGGCGCTATCCGCGCTCGGTGCTGCGCCGGATCGCCTTCATCGTCTTCGCGCAGCGAATTGGGCTGACGCTTGAGGAGATTGGCGCCGAGCTCGCCAAGTTGCCAGCCGATCGCGTGCCGTCACGTCGGGATTGGTCGCGTTTGTCGGGCCGGTGGACCAGGCGCATCGACCAGCGCATCGCTGAGTTGCAGCGTCTGAGGTCCGGGCTTACCGAGTGCATCGGTTGCGGCTGCCTGTCGATCGACCGCTGTAGCCTTGCGAACCCTGCCGATATGGCAGGTCGCAAGGGGCCGGGGCCGAGGTATTGGCTGGGGTGAGTTGCCATTACGGCATTACGGTGCATTAGCATTACGGTGATAGTGCACTTTTTGCCATGTTTGCTCGGCTGCCGCTGTGTGTAGATTGAACGCATGGCTCGACTTGCATCGCCGCGCTGCGATTTTAGACAACATAGCAGCCGATGGGTTATTTCAACCAGTGGATGGCGGCTTAATGGCATTCTGTCCGAGCACGCACACCTTAGCGGCACAAATCGAACTGCCTTGAGATGAGTACACATCGTTGATTACAGCCTCCATCGCGCACTCGTGCAGATTCGGGCTGGCGCCTCCTAACAGCCTTCCGCCTTCAGCGAACGTACCATGCGGACTACAATCGGATCGTAGGGGATCTTCTCGTTGCGGCTATAATTGATGGTGAACAGGGTGGCGCGGTCCCGGCAGACTCTGATGGCCCGCACATACCGGATTTGGCCGTCTTTAACACCGGAGTAGCTGGCCCATTCCGGCGTCACCCGACGATAGGTCAATTGCCAGCCGTTCTGCTCGTCCTCGACCATGCGATGCTCGATCTCGGTTCGAAAACTCGCCTTACCGAGCCGCGCGCCCCACACAGTAAGAAACGCGTCGTTTTTGCCCTCAAACGCTGCTCCCTCATCCGAACGCTGCGTCAGCACAAACCCGGGTGGAACATCGAACGCGAAGCCGAAGTGCCTGAAGCCAATGGGCAGCCATGTCTGAGCATGGAGCAACGCGGTGGGGATCATGATGAAGGTTAGAATGAGCGGGAAACGTGTGACTTGTCTCATTAGCGTGGCCTCGATTATGGCCGGTAGCCCGCGCCAATCTTCAGGCGCGGGCCGGCCGGCCTCTGGCGGAGAGCCAGCCGTCCGCGGCTACTTGCCGGTGGCCGGCGGACTAAGTTTCAAACCGGATTGACCGATCTTCGTTCCATGACGATCTTGGAATATTAGCCGTATCTTCAGCAGTTGATCGCAACTCCGATCAAGGCCTGGAGCTCGACGTGTGCTTGCAGCCGGGCTCTAAGCCGTCGCAGTCAAGGCACGCAGTTCGACCTCACCAGCAACGTACCGTATTTCGCCCAAAGGTGCTCCACTGCTGTGTTCTCAAAGCTTGGAAATCATGGCGGAGCGAACGTCCAACATCGACGCGTTCGCGACAATCTGCATTTGCTGCCCTAACTGGCGGTGATCGATCGCAGCTTCTTTCTTGTTCACCGTGTCAAACACGCCAAGGATTCGCGCTTCGTCATTGCGTGAGGCCAACTCTGAAATCATCGGGGACCTGAGCCAAATCCGACCCATTGGCGACCATTCCCCGTGAGGTCCCTTGCCAAGCAGCGGCGCGTCGCGACAGCGACGGCATCAGTAGTCGCTGCGGCCCGCGGCCACCGCGGAGATACTCTGCACCCGCAAGACGACCCCAGGATTGTCGGAAAATGGGCCCGTGCTCTGCGCCATCTTCCGACGTTAGCGTAAATCGCGGCAGGGTTGGCCAGATGCGGTATTCGCTGGACTTTGCCGATAGATGTAGCTGACCGCTGGTTCGGGGCACAGGAGCCTGAGCCATCGATCTCACGAGACTGACCAGTTGGGGTTCATCGATCAGGGCCGCAGCGTCGGCTGGCGGGAGCCAGGCGCGTTGCCGCTGGGAACGCTCATTCCAGTCAGGCTGCACATCGACGACCGATTAGCAGGTAAACCTTGACGGTTACCCGCACGAAGTGACCGGAAAGGCGCTTCCAATAGGCGTAGACGCCAGTGGCTCCTTCGATGCCTCGCCAACAACGCCGGCCTCTTCCCATGCTTCGGCGACTGCTGTCTTCCTTCCGCTTATGCCGTTCATCGGCCAGCCTTTCGGCACGATGAAGCGGTTGGTCGTCTTGGAGGTGATCAGCATCACCACTACGTGCCGTGGCCGTCAAGCCGGAACGGAACTGCCGCAACCTGCCTGATCGGTTTACCCTTCTTCGCCCCTCGGTTTCCTTGACCTTCAAATCGTGAATCTCATTGAGGTCGCGCCTGACGTAACTTCGACGGTCCATTGCGGGAGGACCTATGGGCAGCCCTGTTCCGGCCGCTACCGACTCGATTTGCAAATCGGCAGAAAAGCTCCCAATCTGGTTGTCGCCGCAGCACAGCTTGATGCTTGTTAGACGGCGAAACAATGGGAGGAAATTCGCACATGAACAAGACCTATGTCCGTCTGGCGGCAACGGCTGTAATGCTCGTCTCTGCCGCCACCTCGGCTTACGCCGACAGCCTCACCCTCTATTGCGCCGCCGAGGAGGCCTGGTGCCAGCAGATCAAGACTACCTTCGAGGAAAAGACCGGCATCACCGTCGACATGACCCGCAAGAGCTCCGGCGAGACATACGCCCAGTTGCGCGCCGAAGCCGGAAACCCGAAGGGCGACGTCTGGTGGGGCGGAACCGGCGATCCTCATCTCCAGGCCGCCGAAGAAGGACTGACTGTGGAATATACGTCCCCAATGCGGGGCGAACTGCACGACTGGGCGATCAAGCAGGCGCAAGCCGCCAACAACAAGACGATCGGCGTCTACTCCGGTGCGCTCGGCTTCGGTTACAACAAGGATCTGTTGGCCAAGAGCAATCTGCCGGAGCCGAAATGCTGGGCCGATCTGACCAAGCCGGAATACAAGGGCCACATCCAGATGGCCAACCCGAACTCATCGGGCACCGCCTATACGATGCTCGCCACGATAGTTCAGCTCATGGGGGAGGAAAAGGGTTTTGAATACCTGAAGGCCCTCCACGCCAACATCAACCAGTACACCAAGTCGGGCTCCGCTCCGATTAAGGCCGCGGGTCTTGGCGAAACGACCATCGGCATCGTTTTCATGCATGACGCGGTGACGCAGACGGCAGCCGGCTTCCCGATCGTCACGGTGGCGCCATGCGAGGGCACCGGCTATGAAATCGGCTCGATGTCGCTGATCAAGGGCGCCCGCAACCCGGAAGCAGCAAGGCAGTTCTACGACTGGGCGCTGACCGCCGAGATGCAGTCGAAGGCGAAGGACGTGAAGTCGTTCCAGTTGCCCTCGAATAAGAACGCCACCGCGTCCGACCTGTCGCCCGACCTGTCGACCATCAAGCTCATCGACTACGACTTCAAGAAGTATGGATCGAGCGCCGAGCGCAAGCGCCTGCTGCAGAAGTGGGATACGGAGGTCTCGACCCTGCCGCAGTAATCATGCGCGTCCGCACTGCCACGAGCGCGCTTCACCCGACCGTCGTCCTGTGGACGGCGGTCGGATTGGTCGGCTATGCGCTGCTGCCTTGGTATGGGCTGGAAAGCAACTTCTTCACCTTGTCCTGGCTGTTGGACGGCTATCCGCATGACGATGACGTCGCGCCGGCGCTTTTCCTTGTGCTGCAAGGCGAGAAACTCTGGCTTGCACCCCTCGGGCCGCTGCTTCTCGCGCCGCTCCTGCTATGGGGGCGCAGGAAGTCCGACCCTTTCTTTGGGAATTTGCTAATCGTCGTCGGCGCGACCGGCGTCGCCTACTTCCTGCTTCAAGGTTTCGGCATTGGTCTGCGTGGTTTCCAGTGGCAATGGCTGACCTGGCTCGTTGGCGAGCTCGACGACCGCCAGTTCGGCATGGGCTGGGGAGCACTGCTCGTAAGCGGCGCGTTCCTGTTCCAGTTCACCCTAGGGCTTGCGGCGCGCGGCGCGGTGGCCAGCGACGAGTTCGTCGTCGGCTCGATCGGCTTCGTCGTCGCCGTGGTCACCATCTTCATCTTCATGCCGATCGGTCAAATGCTGGGGAGCGCACTGCTCACACAAGAGGGCGACTATTCGCTTCCCATCTTTCTCGCAAAACTCTCCAGCGACCGGATCTGGAATCTCGGCTGCCTTTTCGGCGGTCCGCGCTGCGGCGTCGCCTGGAATTCGCTGTTTCTCGCCATTCTGGTCGGCGTGATGACCACCGCACTCGGCTTGGTCTTTGCCCTGGTAGTGACGCGTACTGGCTTTCGCTACGGCGCGCTGTTGCGCGCGCTGACCGTGCTGCCGATCATCACACCACCTTTCGTCATCGGCCTCGCCATCATTCTTCTGTTCGGCCTCTCGGGCGCCATCAACCTGGGTTTCGCCGAGCTAATCGGCGTCCGTCCGACGCGATGGATCTATGGACTGCCTGGCCTGCTCATGGCCCAGGTGCTCGCCTTCACGCCGATCGCTTTTCTGGTGATGATCGGAGTGGTCGAGGGCGTCAGCCCCTCCCTGGAGGAGGCCGCCCAGACCCTGCGCGCCAATCAATGGCAGACCTTCATCACCGTGTCTCTACCTTTGATGAGGCCGGGTCTAGCCAACGCCTTTCTGCTCGGCTTTATCGAGAGCATGGCTGACTTCGGCAATCCGCTGGTGCTCGGCGGCAATTTTGACGTTCTGTCCACCGAGATCTTCTTCGCCATTGTCGGCGCACAATACGACCAGGCGCAGGCGGCGATCCTCGCCCTCGTACTCCTGTTCTTTACCCTTGGGGCTTTCTACGCCCAGCGATTCTGGCTCGGCAAAAAGTCCTACACGACCGTTTCCGGCAAAGGCGACGCAGGCGTCCACCCGCTTCTGCCGGCAACATTCCGCAACCTCGTCGTCGCGGTAGCCGCTGTCTGGACGCTTTTTACCTTGCTGATTTATGCGACGATCTTCTACGGCAGCTTCGTCAAGCTGTGGGGCGTCGATTTCTCTCTGACCTTTGAACACTACGTGAAGGCGTTCTCCATCGGGTGGAACGAGTTCGGCGTCCACTGGCGCGGCTCGGCCTGGAGTTCGTTCTGGACGACCATGGAAATAGCTTTGATCTCCGCGCCGCTGACCGCGGCCATCGGACTCTTGACCGCCTATTTGCTGGTCCGCCAGAATTTTGCCGGCAAAGACGCTTTCGAATTCGCAACGATGCTGTCCTTCGCCATTCCCGGCACTGTGATCGGCGTGTCCTATGTGATCGCGTTCAACGTGCCGCCGATCGAGCTCACCGGCACCGGCATTATCCTGGTGCTCTCCTTCATCTTCCGCAACATGCCGGTCGGGGTTCGCGCGGGTGTCGCGTCGATGTCGCAGATCGACCGCAGCCTTGACGAGTCCTCCCTGACTCTCGGCGCTAACTCCTGGCAAACCTTCCGCAAGGTGGTGATGCCGCTCCTGCGGCCGGCCATCCTTGCCGCGCTGGTTTATTCCTTCGTTCGCGCAATGACCGCCATCAGCGCCATTATCTTTCTGGTCAGCGCCCAGTACGACATGTCGACCAGCTACATCGTCGGCCGCGTCGAGAATAACGAATACGGCATCGCCATCGCTTATTCCGCCGTCCTGATCGGTGTCATGCTAGCGGTGATCGGCCTGATGCAGCTTGCTGTTGGCAGCCGCATGATCGGCCGGCGCGGTCTCGACGGCGATCTGGCGCAGTCGCGCACCAATGTCAGCCAGTCAGTGGTGGCGCGTCCACAGCCGGCGATCTCGGGAGGCGGATGATGGCCGAAATTCGCAGCAACGCCGCCTCAGTCGAATTCAGGAACGTCACCAAGATCTACGGCAAGAGCAAGGCGCCCGCCGTCAATGGCGTCTCGCTGTTCATCGAGGCCGGGAAGCTGGTCACCCTCCTTGGACCGTCGGGCTGCGGCAAGACGACGACCTTGCGCATGATCGCTGGACTGGAAATGGTAACGGGCGGCCAGATCCTGATCGGGGGCGCCGACGTCACCCGTTTGCCGGCTACCGATCGTGATGTGTCCATGGTGTTTCAATCTTACGCTCTTTTCCCGCACATGACCGTGACCCAGAACGTCGAATACGGCCTGGGCTTTTCCGGCTTCGGGAGGAAGGAGACGGCCGAGAGGGCCAGAGCAGGGCTTGAGCTGGTCGGACTCTCCAACTTCGGCGACCGCCTGCCGAGCCAGCTTTCGGGTGGACAGCAACAGCGAGTGGCGGTAGCGCGGGCGCTGGTTCTGGAGCCGCAGGTGCTGCTCTTCGACGAGCCTTTGTCGAACCTGGATGCCAAGCTGCGCCGGCGCGTGCGCGAGGAGATCCGCGAGATTCAGCAGAAACTCGGCCTGACGGTCGTCTATGTCACCCACGACCAGGAGGAAGCGCTCGCCGTCTCCGATCGCATCATTGTCATGAACAATGCGGTGATTGCTCAGGACGGCACGCCACGCGAGCTCTACGAGCAGCCCGCAAATGCTTTCGTGGCCGACTTCATCGGCGAAGCCAACATGTTCCAATGCGAGGTGGTGTCGGTCGAGGGCGACAGCGCCACCGTGCAGCTGGGATCCGCTGTCCTGAAGCTGCCGGCTCGCGGCCGCAAACCGGGGCCAGCCAAGCTGGCGGCGAGACCGAGCCGACTCGAGATTGGTGAACCGAATGCTCCCGGCACTTTGCCCGGCACACTTGAAAAAGTGACCTATGTCGGCAGCCACCTCGAATTCGTAGTCGCCACGCAATTCGGCGAAGTCTTCGTAATCTCGCCGGATGTCGACACGGCGTTTCGAGCGGGGCAGCCGGTAAGCATCGGCTTTCCCGAACGCGGGCCCGTGCTGATCACAGACTGAACGCCTCTTTGCAAAGCGCGTGGACCTTGTCGAACACGCCCTTACCGCCCGCGATGACCAGTGTTCCTTCCTCCAGGACCGTTTTCGGATCGGCCGGGACGACCAATCCGCCGGCCTCTTTGACCAGAAGCATGCCTGCGAGGCAGTCCCAAGCGTTCATATGCTCCTCGACATAGGCCAGCAGCCTGCCCGACGCGACGTAGGCAAGCATAAGCGCGCCGGATGCATTGCGGAAAAAGACGCCGCCCTCCTGAAGCAGGAGATCGATCAGTTTGGCGACGGCACGAGCTTCACGCCGATTTGAGAAGCCGGTTCCGACCGAGCCTTGCATCAGACTCGTCGTCGGACTCGTCTTTATGGGCCGCTCGTTGAGGAAAGCTCCGCCGCCGCGTCGTCCATAAAAAGTCTCGCCGGTAGACGGTTCATGGATAACGCCCACGACCGTCACCCCCTCCTTGACGCAGGTGATGACGACGGTCCAGGCTGGGATGCCGCGCAGGAAATTGGCAGTGCCGTCGATCGGATCTATCACCCAGGTGTAACCCGATCCGCCCGCTAGTGCGGCGTGTTCCTCTCCGATAACGCCGTCTTCCGGGTACTGAGTCGCAAGCTCCTGGCGGATAAACGCCTCGACATTCCGGTCGGCCTCGGAAACCAGGTCCTGATGACCCTTGCTCTCGATTGTGAGCGTCTCCAGTTGTCGGAAATATTGCAGGCCGAGCTCGCCGCCGCGCCGCGCCAACGCAGTCGCAAACAGCATCCGATCGTTATTGCCACCGGCCATGGGCACTCGCTCTTTGTTGATTCCATCTCTTTGACAAAGCAGTTGTCATCGCCTTCCGCTGATCAGGATCATTCACGCAGGTAATTGTGTCATTGTTTCTGCTTCCGTTCGTTCGTCAGCCGTTTGTATTGATCGCCGATTTTTCGGGGGGAAGCTTGATTTTAACCCTCGGCGATCGGCCGCCACTCGTGGATGACCTCGTATCCCGGCCACTCGAAAGTGAAGAAATGTCCAGGGAACGGTTGATCCCGACTGCGCGAAATCGGCGCATCCAGTAGCTCGCAGAGCAAGAGCGTGCCGACACCGCCGTGCGACGAAAGCAATATCACCGTCGGATGGGTCCCAAAGAAGCGAAACACGGCCCGTACTTTGAGTTCCTGGGCATCGCACGGTCCCATCCGCGGACACTCTCATGTGGATTAGCGAAGCAGGAGTAAGCGACTCGTTCGAAATCGGCGGGTGGAAGGAAGCCTGTTGCGGAGCGGTCATTCTCGCCAAGGTGCTCATCCACTTGGACGGGCTGCGGCCAGCAGGCCAGCCGCTTCAATTGCCTCGGCCTCAGAGCTCGACCAGATGGACGTTAGGCCGGACAGCACCGCACAGTTCGGAGACGCTTGCGAAGCGAACGCGGGCTGCGGGCCGACCAATGGCACGCCCAGTCCTCCGGGTCGTGTAGATGGCGTGATATCGGTTTCATTCGGCAGCTTCGGCCTTCGCCGCCGGCGCAATTCGTGCGGCGCAGTATTTGAACTCCGGAATCTTGCCGTAGGGGTCCAGCATCGGGTTGGTGAGCATGTTAGCCGGACTTTCGTTGAAGCAGAACGGCATGAACACCATGCCGTCGGCGACCTCCCGATCGGCGCGGAGGATGGCGTCCACCGTGCCGCGCCGCGTCTCGACCGCAATCATCTCCCCTTGGCGTAGGCCGTGCCGTTTGATCTCATAAGGGTTCATCGCGGCGATCCCGTATGGCTCGATCGCGTCCAGCACGCCCGCCCGGCGCGTCATGGCGCCGGTGTGCCAATGCTCGAGCAAGCGGCCGGTGGTGAGCACCAGTGGAAACTCTTCATCGGGCACCTCATCGGGCGGTAGCAAATCGGCCGGCACGATGCGGCCGCGTCCGTCTGCGGTCGGGAATCCGGACGAGAAGATGATCTCGTTGCCCGGCTTGTCGGGGCCGTCGGCCGGATAGACAACCGATCCCTCGCGTTCGACGCGATCCCAGGAGATGTGTTTGAGCGAAGGCATGACGCTGGCCATCTCGGCATAGACATCCGACACATGGCCGTAATTCCAGTCCAGACCCACGCGCCTCGCCAGTTCGACGATCAGTTCCCAGTCCTGACGCGCTTGGCCTGGCAGTTCGAGCGCTGGACGCCCAATCTGCACCTGCCGGTTGGTGTTGGTGTATGTGCCGAGCTTTTCGGCATGTGCCGAGGCCGGCAGCACCACATCTGCATGCCAGGCGGTCTCGGTCAGGAAGATGTCCTGCACCACGAGATGGTCGAGCATGGCCAGTGCTTGCCGGGCATGGGTTTGGTCCGGATCGGACATGGCCGGGTTCTCGCCCATTATGTACATGCCCTTGATTTCGCCTTCATGGATGGCGTCGATGATTTCGACGACCGTCAGGCCCCGTTTGGGGTCCAGCGTCTGGCCCCAAAAGTTCTCGTAGGCGCCGCGGATGTCGATGTTCTCGACCGATTTATAGTCGGGGAAATACATCGGGATGAGCCCGGCATCGGATGCGCCCTGCACGTTGTTCTGGCCGCGCAGCGGGTGCAGGCCGGTTCCCGGCCGGCCGACATGTCCGGTGATCAGCGCCAGAGCGATCAGGCAGCGCGCATTATCGGTCCCGTGTGTGTGCTGGGAAATGCCCATGCCCCAAAAGATGATCGACCGCTCGGCGGTCGCGTAGGTGCGGGCGACGTCGCGTAGAACGCTCGCCTCGACACCGCAGACCTCGGCCATCGCTTCGGGCGAAAAATCCTTCACCTTGGCCTTCAGCGCCTCGAATCCGGAAGCGTTGGCCTGGATATACTGCTCGTCGTAGAGCTTTTCCTCAACGATGACGTGGATCAGCGCGTTCAGCATGGCGACGTCGCTGCCAGCCTTGAACCGCAGCGAATGCGACGCATGGCGCATCAGGTCCTGGCCACGCGGGTCCATGACGATCAGCTTGGCGCCGCGCTTGGCCGCCTGCTTGAAATAGGTCGCGGCGACCGGATGGTTGGTGGTCGGCCGCGCGCCGATGACGATGATGCATTCGGCCTTCAGCGCGTCGTTGAAGGGCGCCGAAACTGCTCCCGAACCGACGCCTTCCATGAGTGCTGCGACCGACGATGCGTGGCACAACCGCGTGCAATGGTCGACATTGTTGGTGCCGAAGCCTTGGCGCACCAGCTTCTGGAACAGATAAGCCTCTTCGTTGGAGCCTTTCGCCGAACCGAAGCCGGCCAGCGCCTGCCCGCCATGATCCTTGAGAATGCGCTTCAGCCCGCCGGTGGCACGCGCGAGCGCCTCTTCCCAGGTAGCCTCGCGAAACACGGTCAGCGGATCGACGCCGCGCATGTCCAAATCGCCCGATTTCGGGGCGTCGTCGCGGCGGATAAGCGGCTTCGTCAGCCGTTCAGGCGACATGGCATAATCGAAGCCGAAACGCCCCTTGACGCAGAGCCGGTTCTCGTTGGCATAGCCGTTACGGCCATCGACCTGGACGATCTTGTTGTCCTTGACGGCAACGCTGGTCTGGCAGCCGACGCCACAGAACGGGCACAGCGTGTCGATGACCTTGTCGAATTCCTGTATGACGCGGGTCTTGCCTGTCTTGTCCATCAGCGACTTTTCGTAGAGCGCGCCGGTCGGGCAGGCCTGAACGCATTCACCGCAGGTGACACAAGTCGACAGGCCCATCGGATCATGCATATCGAAGACGGGAAGCGAGTGATTGCCGCGCTCGGCCATGCCGATCACATCGTTGACCTGGACCTCGCGGCAGGCCCGCACACAGGCGCCGCAAGTGATGCAGGAATCGAGATTGACGGCAATGGCGGGATTCGTGATGTCGAATTCCGGCCGAACATCGTCGCTGGCAAATTTTGAGCTATAGCGATCGCCCGAGATCCCCATCGAACCAGCCCACTGCCAGAACATCGACTGCTGATCCGGACCGTCGGCCGCCGGCCGCATATTGCTGGCGAGAAGCTCGAACACCATCTCGCGCGATTTCCTGGCCCGTTCGGTATCCGTCTTCACCACCATTCCGGCGGAAGGTTTGCGGATGCAGGAGGCGGCGAGCACCCGCTCGCCCTCGACATCGACCATGCACGCGCGGCAATTGCCGTCTGGCCGATAGCCCGGCATGTCAACATGGCACAGATGCGGGATCCTGGTGCCTTCGCGCTTCGCAACGTCCCAAATGGTCTCGTCGTCAGCAGCTGTGACCGTTTTACCGTCGAGGGTGAATATGACGCCATCTGCCATTTCAAAGATCATCCCTAAAATGCGTCAAAAGGTGATTGACCGGATTGGGCGCCGCCTGGCCAAGACCGCAGATGGAGGAATCTCGCATCACTGTTTCAAGGTCGCGCATCGCCGTCTCGTTGGGCACGCCCTTCTCTTTCAAGAGCGTTACCAGCTTTTCGGTTCCTTCCCGGCACGGCGTGCATTTCCCGCAACTCTCATGTTTGAAGAAATTCATGAGATTGAGGGTCACATCCTTGATATTGTCGGCTTGCGAAAGCACGACCACCGCATGTGAGCCGACAAAGGCGCCCTGTTTGGCGAGTTCGCCGCCGAAATCGAGTTCAATGTCGCCCATCGACGCCGGAAGGATGCCCCCCGAGGCTCCACCTGGCAGATAGGCCTTGAATTCATGCCCGTCTGCCATGCCGCCGCAATAATCCTCGATCAATTCGCGCACGGTGACGCCGGCCGGGGCCAGCTTGACACCCGGCTCCTTCACATGTCCGGAAACCGACCAGGAGCGAATTCCCTGATGGCCGGGCTTGCCTTGAGCGGCGAACCATTCGGGCCCCTTCTCGACGATGTCGCGAATCCACCACAGCGTCTCGACGTTGTGGTTGAGTGTCGGGCGTCCGAAAAGGCCGACTTCGGCAATATAAGGAGGCCGGTGTCGGGGCATGCCGCGCTTGCCCTCGATGCTTTCCAGCATCGCGCTTTCCTCGCCGCAAATATAGGCGCCGGCGCCGCGCCGCAGTTCGATGAAGCCGGGCTTGACGATGCCGGCCCCCTCGAGCGCCGCGATCTCGGCGCGCAAAATGGCGAGCACGGCTGGGTATTCGTCGCGCATGTAGAAGTAAACGCGCTTGGCCTCCACCGCGTAGGCAGCGATCAGCGCCCCTTCTAAGGTACGATGCGGATCGCTTTCAAGATAGACGCGGTCCTTGAAAGTGCCAGGCTCGCCTTCGTCGCCATTGATCGACATCAGCCGCGGCCCTGGATAGCCGCGCACGAAACTCCATTTCTTGCCGGCCGGAAAGCCGGCGCCGCCGAGGCCGCGCAGGCCGGCGTGCTCCATGATCTCGATAATGGCATTCGTGGTCAGCACGCCGTCGCGCACTTTCTGCAAGAGCTGATACCCACCGGCAGCGCGATAGGCATCCAAGCCGACATAGTCAGGCGCCGCTGTGCGGATGTCCCCGTCTCTCGCCATCGCCAACAGCTTGTGGCTTGTCGCGTGGTCGACTTCGCGGTCGCCGACGCGCGCGGCAGGGGCGGTGGCGCAGCGGCCCATGCAGGGCGCACGCATGACGCGGATGGCCTGCGGGTCGGCGTCGCCGGCCAGTTCGCCAAACAGGCGTTCCGCGCCCGCCAGCATGCAGCTTATCGATTCGCAAACCCGGATTGTCAGCGGCGCGGGCCGCGCCTCGCCTTCCTTCACGATATCGAAATGGTCGTAGAAGGTCGCGACCTCGTAAACCTCCACCTGGGACAGGCGCATGTCCTCGGCAAGCGCGCACAGATGCGCGGCCGACAGACAACCGTGGTGGTCTTGGATCAGATGCAGGAACTCGATCAAGAGATCCCGGCGCCGTTCGCGATGGCCAAGAAGTTCCCGGACATCTGCCAGGGCCACGTCATCCAGCGCCCGCCCTTTGGGTCCGCGATCCGGGGACCGCCGTTGCTGCATTGTCATTCTCTCTCCTCCCGGCGCGAACCCTTCGTCTGAGGAAGGCGGCTCAAGCCACCGATATCGTTGTCAGTTTCCCGCATTACAGTTCAAGTGAGCCGTATCCTGCCCTTGAGCCCGGCGCACCTTTGATCAAGGACCTGCCACACGAGTTGAAGCAATGCCGGTCTGGCAATTTTTAGCATCCCGGGGCGCCGCGACAGAACTGATCTGCGCCCTGATTTGTCGCACGGTTTATACCGGGGCAGCTTGCGCCCTCTCGATCAAGAAAATGATGTGGTCGCCATCCCGTTCCGTCGCCTCCAGGCGGTCGCCCGTTTCGTTGATCAGATTGGGAATGTCTATGGCCGCCAGCGGATCGGTGCAACGGACCTCAAGACGCTCGCCTGGCCTTATGCCGCTGAGCGCCTTGCGGGTTTTCAGCGCCGGCAAGGGACATTTCAATCCCGTCAGATCGAGCTGTCTCGTTGTCATGGTGGCGCACCATGGCGGACCGGTCACCGGTCGTCAACGGCCACGGCCTCCCGGCTGCCGCAAATGAGAGCCGCCAGGGGTCTCGGCAAACTGCGTGCGCCGGCCCCACGGCGTTCGTCAATTCAGGTCCGAATAGGCGAGGAACTGAACGGTCTGACCCGGCTCTACCTGGGCTACTTCCTCGCCGAGTTCGACAAGGCCGTCGGTTTGGACCAAAGAAGACAGCAGGCCCGCGCCCTCGCGCGGGAATTTGACGGCTTCATATGTACCGTCCTGCGTTCCACGCAGGCTTACCCGCACATATTCGCGTCGCCCCGGCTTTTTTCGGTAGGAAAAGGCGGCCCGCACAGGCCGCGAAATTGGTGGCTGCTGCCGTGCGCCGGCCAGTGCCAAGATCGCGGCGCGCGCAATATGGGCGAATGTGACGAAGCTCGCCACCGGATTTCCGGGCAGCCCAATGAAGGCTGTTCCCCTGATCACCCCCATGGCGACTGGTCGGCCGGGTTTTATGGCCACCCGCCAGAATACCAGGGTGCCCACACTCTCTAGTGCTGCCTTGACGCAGTCGGCCTCCCCGGTCGAGACCCCGCCGGAGGCCAGGATCAGGTCCTGGCCTGGGGCAGCCTCGCTCAGCACATCCGCGATCAGGCTGCTGTCGTCAGTCAGAATGCCCAAATCGGTGGTCTCGCAGCCCACTCTTGCGAGCATGGCCATAAGCATGAAACGGTTCGAATCGAAAAGCTGGGCCGGTCCCCGGACATTTCCCGGCGCGACGATCTCGTTGCCGGTCGAGAAGATCGCGACGCGAACTTTGCGCCGGACTTCGAGCTGCGTCATGCCGAGAGCCGCGGCGAGCGCAACATCTTGCGGGCGCATGCGCTGGCCGGCCTGCAGGACCACCTTGCCTGCTGCGACATCCTCGCCCGCCGGCCGCACGTTGGCTCCCCTTTTCAGGCCCGGCGGAAGAATGACCCTGCCGGTCTCGTCGACACGGACATCTTCCTGCATGTAGACCGTGTCTGCCCCCTCCGGCAGCGGAGCGCCAGTGAAGATGCGTATGGCTTGTCCGGGCGCGGCGGGCCGATCCGGGGCCACCCCGGCCTGGATCCTGTCGCTCACGAGGAAAGCTTTTTCAGCGGTTCCCGGCAGGTCGTCGCCGCGCAGTGCATAGCCGTCGACGGCTGAGTTGGTGAAAGGCGGCAGGGGCAGCGGCGCAACTAAATCTCTCGCCAGGACGCGCCCATCGGCATTCGCCAGCTGGACGGTTTCGGTCTCGTCCACAACGGTCAGCCGTGAAGCAATCAG
>NZ_RZSW01000730.1:0-2410 GCF_003997375.1 Mesorhizobium sp. M5C.F.Ca.IN.020.29.1.1
CGTCGGCACCACCCACGGCAGCAGGACGATCGCGCGGAAGAACGATTTGAAGGGAAGGTTCTGATTGAGGATAAGCGCCAGCCAGAGGCCGAGCGCGAACTTCAGGATCGAGGCGCTTATTGTGTAGAGCAAGGTGTTGAATACGGAGAGCCAAAAGACGGCGTCATCCCACAAATATTGGTAGTTTTCGGTGCCGATGAAGATACCGGGGCGGCCGATGCGGGCATCCGTGAAGCCGAGCCAGATGCCGAGTCCCAGCGGATAGGTCAGAAAGACCAGCAGCAGCGCTGCCGCCGGCAGCATGAAGCCGAAGCCAAGCGCGTTCCGGCTGTCGGCAAGAAACGACAGGATCCGCGAAGGGATCGACGGACGCGGCTGAACGGCAGCGGACGACACGGCCATGCGACGGCTCCTCATAAGGTCTGCTGGCATGGTGGCCCTGAGTGGCCGCCACACGATTTCAGGAACCAGACCGGGCAGCGCGGTCGCGGCTGCCCGGCTCGGCTGTGATCAAACGCGATAGTACCGGTTGGCGCGTTTCTCCGCCTCTTCCATCGCCTCCTGCGCCGTCGCCTGGCCCGTCACGGCCTTGGCGAACATGTCGACCAGGACATAGTCGGCCATGGTCGCCGCCGAGGCGTAGCCGAGCGGCCCAGCATAGCCGTTGGGACGCAGCGTCGCCGAGGCCTTGGCGTAGGCAGCATTGTTCGGGTCGGCCGTCCAGACCGGATTGTTGTCGAAGGCTTTGAGTGTCTGGCAGCAGTAGGCGGCCGAGGAGGTAATCCACTCCGCCATTTGCTGTTCCTCGAACATGAACTGCAGATAGGCCTTGGCTGCGTTGGGATAGGGCGTGTAGTCGAAGATCACTGCCGTGGTCACCTGGAACAGCTCGACCGATTTCCCGACGGGACCGATCGGCAGACTGGTCGTGCGCATGTCCTTGGCGATTTCAGTCAGTTTCGGATCATTGTCCTTGTTGGTCTTGGCCGTGTTATACACGGAAATGCCGTTGGCGATGACGCCCAGTTCGCCGGCCAGGAAGGCGCGGTTGTTGTTCACGTCGAGCCAGCTTTCGGTGCCGGGAATAAAGGTCTTGTAGAGCTCCTGCGCGTATTCGATCGCCTTGAGCGTCTCGGGGCTGTTGATGGTCACCTTTCCGCTCTCGTCGACCATCTGGCCGCCATGGCTCCAAAGCAGCCAGTGAGCATAGTTGTTGCCGTCGCCGACGCCATGGCCGTGCGTGAAGCCGGCCGGATGCCCCTTCGCCTGCAACGCCTTGCAAAGCTCGAGGAAGCCCGCCGTGTCCTTCGGAAATTCCGAGAAGCCAGCCTCCTTCACCCAGCTTTCCCGATAGACGATGGCATTGCCGATGGTGGCCAGAGGCAGGCCGAGGAATTTCCCCTCCCGCGTCGCATATTGCTTTGGCCCTTCGTGCCAGCCGCCGTATTTCGTGCCGAGATACTCACCCAGTTCCGTCACGTCGTGCAACTTGTCGGGGTATTGGTGCGGGTCGTCGAACCAGACCAACATCAGATCTGGACCGGAGCCGACATTGGCGGCAACCGCCGCCTTGGGGCGAATGTCCTCCCAGCTTTCCTTGTCGACACGGACCTCGACGCCTGTCGCCTCGGTGAACCGCTTGGTGTTAGCCAGCCATTGATCCTCATCGCCCTGCACGAAGGGCGACCAACGCAGCATCCGCAGCTTTGCGCCGTCTTCGGGCTTGTATGTCAACCCCTCCTGGGCAAAGGCGGAAGAGCCGACGAACCGGCTTCCCAAGGCTCCCGCCGCCACGCCGGCGGTGGTGCGGATCACGTCACGTCTGGTGAATTTCATGCTCGTCTCCTCCTGTTTATTTCCTCGCGGTGGTTCTTACTGCCGGGTGCGCATTTCGAAGCGCTGCCCGGTTTCGCGATGAAAGAGGTGGATGAGGCCGGGCTCGGCAGTCAGCCGTACGGTCTCGCCCGGCGTGAAGGAATGGCGCTCCCGGAAATTGGCGACGATCTCTTCGCCGCCGGCCGTCCGGCCGATGAGCTGCACTTCCGACCCGGTCGGCTCGACCACCACGACGGTGACCGGAATGCCATCTTCGTCGGACAGCCGCAGATGCTCGGGTCGTATCCCCAGCACCACCTGTTCGCCGCTGCCGATCGAAGGTACTGCGGCCAGCGGCAGGGAAATCCCCCCGGAGCCGCGAAAAGACGATGAGCCGCCATCAGTTGCGATTTCGCCCCTCAGCATGTTCATGGCGGGCGAGCCGATGAAGCTGGCGACGAAGAGATTGTTCGGCCGGTCGTAGAGTTCCAATGGCGGCCCGATCTGCTCAACGAGGCCGTCATGCATGACCACGATCTTGTCGGCCATGGTCATCGCCTCGATCTGGTCGTGGGTGACATAGACCGTCGTGGTC
>NZ_RZSW01000731.1:0-2408 GCF_003997375.1 Mesorhizobium sp. M5C.F.Ca.IN.020.29.1.1
GCCGCATCCCGACGGGCCGAGCAGAACGAGGAACTCACCCGACTGGGCGTCGATATTCACGTTATCGAGCGCCTGGTACTGGCCGAAGCGCTTGGAAATCTTCCTGACCTCCAGGGATGTCATAGACGGCTAACCCTTCACTGAACCGGCGACGAGACCGCGCACGAAGTAGCGGCCCGCGAGTATGTAGATGACTAGGGTGGGAAGCGCGGCCATGATGGCGGCCGCCATTTGCACGTTGTAGGGACGCTCGCCGGTCGACGTGTTCACAATGTTGTTCAGAGCGACCATGATCGGGGCGTTCTGGCCGTAGGTGAACGAAGCTCCGAAGAGGAAATCGTTCCAGATGTTGGTGAACTGCCAGATGACGGAAACGATGATGATGGGCGCCGAGATCGGCAGCAGGATGTGCCAGAAGATCCGGAAGAAGCCGGCACCATCGACGCGCGCCGCCTTCACCAGGTCCTGGGGCACGGAGACGTAGTAGTTGCGGAAGAAGAGGGTCGTGAACGGCAAGCCGTAGATAATGTGGATCAGGATCAAGCCCCACAGCGACCCGGCTAGGCCGAGCCAGCCCAGCACGGTTGCCATTGGGATGAGTACGGCCTGGTAGGGTGTGAAGCAGCCGAACATGATCAAGCCGAAAATCACCCTGTGGCCGGGGAAAACGAACTTGGTCAGCGCAAAACCGTTCAGCGCCCCAATCAGGGTCGAAACCGCGACAGCCGGAACGACCATCAGGAAGGTATTGAGGTAGAAGCCGCGGATGCCGGGGCATTCGACGCCTACGCACGCCTCCATCCAGGCAACGCGCCAAGCGTCGAACGAAAGCGCGCGCGGCAACGCGATCAGGTTGCCGCCGCGGATTTCCTGCATGCTTTTCAGCGACGTGACAATCATTACGAAAAGCGGCATCAGATAGTAGGCTACGAAAAGGATCAGGATGCCGTAGATGAAAGCGCGGCCCAGCCTGGCCGACCAGTTCGACGGGGCGCGAGAGGCCAGTGCGTCAGCGCTCATTGCGAGCCTCCCTACGCAACTCGGAATAGATGTAAGGAACCATGACGGCGGCGACCGTCATGAAGATCATCATCGCGCTGGCAGCAGAGAGCGCCATCCGGTTTCGGCCGAAGGCGAACTGATACATGAAGGTCGCCGGAAGGTCCGACGAAAAGCCAGGACCTCCGCCAGTTAAGGATATGACAAGATCGAATGACCGCACAGACTGATAGGTCAGGACAACCAGAACGGTAAGGAAAACCGGGCGAAGGATCGGGATGATGATTGCTCGATATGTCAGCCATGAACCCGCACCGTCGATCCGGGCGGCCTTCAGGATTTCGGTATCGACACCGCGCAGGCCGGCCAGGAAGATCGCCATTGCGAACCCGGAACTCTGCCAGACTGCGGCGATGACAAGAGTGTAGATCGACATGTTCGGATTGACGATCCAATCGAACGAAAAGCTCTGCCAACCCCAGTCTCGAACGAGCTTTTCAATTCCAAGTTCTGGATTCAGAATCCACTTCCAGGCGGTGCCGGTGACGATGAAGGAGATCGCCATCGGATAGAGGTAGATCGATCGTATGGCGTTCTCGGCCCTGATCTTCTGGTCCAGAAAGATCGCCAACAGCAGGCCAAGTCCCACCGAGAGAGACACGAAAAGTCCGGCGAAGATCACCAGGTTTCCGACGGCAACGTGCCAGCGTTCCATCGACCATAGCGCGATGTATTGCTCCAATCCGACAAAGTCGTACCGAGGTGTAATTTTCGACGCCGTCAACGAAATGAGGAGCGACCACAGTGCGAAACCGTAAACGAAGACACTGAGAACAAGCAGTGTCGGCGACAGTACCAGCAGCGACATCGTTTGGCCGACGCGATGTCTCAAGCCCGCCTTGGACGTCCTGTTCTGCCTTCTGCTCTCCCTTTCAGGCCGAGCAAGCAAACTCGTCACCGCCACCTCCGGCACCTCCGAACGTCCAACCGGGCCCAACACCCCACACTGTGTTCGTGGCCGGATGTACCTGACCCGGGGACCGCATCTCGTGCGACCCAAAGCGTTGGCAGCGTCGCTCGCTTGCATCCGAATTCCCGGTGCGCGTGCCATGAAGCACGCGCACCGGGATGCCGTCGTGCTGTCAGGGAGGTGTGACGACGACAAGCCGATAAACCCAAGTGTCCGTTCTCCCGCTTCGTTTCAAAATCCAGCAAAGGGGGACGCGCTGATCGGGCCGGCACGGCTACCCCTTTCACTTTCTTGCCAACGCGGTCGTTTGCGTCGGCCTCGTTAGATCGATCTAATCAGACTTTCCGCAGAGTGGCAACCGCGATGGTGTCTGTTCAGGCATGCAGGCCGATGAAGCTTCTTGTCTTGCCCAACGAACAACAGCGTCGGCATCATTGCG
>NZ_RZSW01000732.1:0-2405 GCF_003997375.1 Mesorhizobium sp. M5C.F.Ca.IN.020.29.1.1
ACCCAGACCGGTAAGCAGGAATCGGGTCGAGCCTTTGCTGCCATGCCACTGCTCGCGTGGCGGAAAGCCCCGCCGCTACACCGCTCCTGCACCGACATGCCGCGGCGTATGGTCGACCGGTTATGTGCGGTTCCTTGATTTGCCCGACGAACGCCACAAGCGGATCAGTCTCACGGAGCACTATTCGCCGTGATCGATCGAAGGCATTCTGAACAGCGTTGCTCCTTGTCCTTCACGAGCAAAATGGTTCCGACGAGCGCTTCGCGGCCTACCAGGGAATTCGACCGCATGATCCCCTGCAGCCACCATCGCCTGGGCAAGTGCGGCAGGCTCCTCCTTAAGATCCATTCCATCCAAATCGGGGATAACGCCTGCCTCGTGCTCGCAAAAGAAATAGTACCGCGGCGTAGCTGTCCACATTGAGGACGAAAACACAAGGTTGGCCCAGCCGTTCCAAAAAAATGCTGACGGGATGGAACAGCGGCCGACTGCCGCCCGCGAATTAAACACACGGCGGAACTCAGTTCGTGTGCCTCAAAGATTGGCCGCTTGTGGAGGTCCGCTTCTGGCGCCATAAGCAGAAATCGAGAACATTTTTCCGAAGTGAACATTGGGTTGATGCGTTAGGCACCGAAGCAAGCAAGGAGGCTGCATTCGGGGCGCGCCCTCTCTTAAAGCCGTCACCGGGCTTGCAATTCGGTGGCGCATTGCGACATTGGCTGCATGAGCACCTCCGCACAACCAGTGCGTCTGGCCCGCCCCGAAAAGAAGCGGCGTCGCATCCCCATTGCAGTCATCATGGCGTTGAGTTTTGGCAGCCTCGTATTCCTGTCGGTCGGGGGCGTGCTCGCATTGTCGGTCGGCGCCAATTTTCGCAACACGTTCGACTTGCTCGGCGCCCAGTCGACACTCCTGATCGATGCGATGGAGGACTCGCTGCGCGCCGAGATGGGAGACGCCGAGAACGCGGTGGACGGCATCGCGCAGCTGTATGCCCAGGGCGAGTTCCAGATCGACGACGAGGCGATGTCTGCAGCCGTTGCCGGTGCTCTGGCTGCCGCTTCGGGGGTCGAGGCGACGCTGATCTGCACCCCCGACCTCGTCTGCCGCGGCGCCGCGCGGTCCGTCGAAAACAACGTTTCAACGGGCGCGATCGAGCATTTTCCGGCCGAGCCCGAGAAGTCGTCCCAAGTCCGCGCCGCCCTCGAGCAACGCAGACAGGTCGACGGACGCCAGTGGGGTGCGTTCGTGGCTAACGAGTTCGGGCTATACGCGCATGTCTCCGTGCCGCTGGCACGTGATGGCGTGACGCAGGCCTGGGTGATCGCGGCGGTCGAATTGCAGAAACTGTCCGATATCACGCGGGAACTGTCATCGCGATTTGGCACGCATGCCTTCATTCTCGATGGCGAAGATCGCGTGCTCGCCGACCAAAGGCTGGCCGATCCCGACGCTCTGAAGAATGGCGTCCTGCCACTGACGCCGCTGGCCACGTATGGCGATCCGGTATTGGCCGCATATGGCTCCCGCAAGGTAGAGCGGGAGTTCGACACGCGCCACGCCCGCGACATAGAAATCGCCGAGATCGACCTGAGCGTGGACAATGCGTCCGAGTGGAGCGGCGACACCACGTACATCGCCATTACCCGCAAGATCGCAGGCTATGGCGACGAGCCCTGGACGCTCGGCGCGTATTTCGAGACCAGCCAGATCAGCGACGAGATCGAGCGCGTCATGGGATCGGCCCTGCTCGGTCTTGGGGCGATGGCCGTGGCGGTCATAGTCGCGATCCTGCTTGGCAGGCGCCTGTCGCGACCGATCCAGGCGATCGCCGGCCAGGCCACGCGCGTCGCCGATTTCGATCTCGACGGCGTGACCCCGCTGCCGCGCAGCAGGGTGCTGGAGTTGGACAACCAGGCTTCGGCCTTCAATGCTATGCTGATCGGTCTGCGTGCATTCTCGACCTATATTCCGCGCTCGCTGGTGGCCAAGCTGGTGCGCACCGGAGAGATCGGCATCGCCGAACCGCGCGAGGCGGTCGTGACTGTCATGTTCACCGATATCGCCGGTTTCACCACCCTGTCGGAGCGGATGGACGCTGCCGCTGCGGCCAGGCTCCTCAACCATCATTTCGAAATCCTGTGCCGCGCGGTCGACACGCATGGCGGCACGGTTGACAAGTTCTTGGGCGACGGCATGCTGGCATTCTTCGGCGCGCCAGACCGTCTGAAGGGCCATGCCGCCGCGGCCGTCCGCGCCGCCGCGGCCATTCGCGAGGAGCTGGAGAAGGACAATCTGGAAGCGGCCGGCGAAGGCCGGCCTCCGCTTCATGTCCGCATCGGCATCCATACGGGCTCCGTCATCGTCGGCAACATTGGCGCATCCGACCGCGTCAACTATACGAT
>NZ_RZSW01000733.1:0-2404 GCF_003997375.1 Mesorhizobium sp. M5C.F.Ca.IN.020.29.1.1
ATCTCGAAGATCGAGGGCGCATTGGCGTAGAACGAGTCGGAGGTCGCGAAGAGCTTGCCGGCAGTGTCGCCGGCCGCTAGCGCCGAAAGCGCACCCCAGCCGAGCGGCGTGCCGTCTGGCGTGAGCTTTGCCGTGATCGTCGGGTAAGTGGCGGGACCCTCGGAGCGCTCGTAGATCATCACGTGCGAGCGGGCGAGCCCGTCCTCGACCAGGTCGGCCTCGTTGGCGGTGACCAGAAGATTGCGCGACGGGATCGCGACCAGGCCTTCCGGGCCGATGCCGGACGGCAGGATCTGGACGAACTGAGGCTCAGCACCCGCGTTGTTGTAGACGCCGACGACGGAGCCGCGCTCCGAAGCGACGAAAATCAGCTCGTCTTCGCCGAACGTGCCGATCTCGAGACCTTCCGGCTCGACGCCCTTCTTGTTGCGGTCGTCGGGATAATGGCCGGCATTGGCGACCTGGTACTCAAAGGACGGGCCGGATTCGTAGACAACCTCGCCCTTCTTGCTGAAGATTGTGAAGCCGCGCGAGCCGCCTTTGTAGTCGCCTTCGTTGGCGACGACGAGACGATCATTGTCGAGCCATTTCACGGCGTCGGGTTCGCGTGCGACGTTTTCGATTTTGCCGTCGAAGGAAAAGGCGCCGTTCTTCTTGGTGTCGATCTTGTCCAGCGTGACGGAGCCTGCGGAGAAGTGCGTGACGATCGCGCCGGTTTCGGCGTTGACGATGGCGATGTGATTGTTTTCCTGCAGCGTGACCGCTATTTCGCCGGCCTCGTTGAAGGCGACGAATTCCGGCTCCGGATCTTCCGCCGCAACTTCGGCAATGTCCGCCAGGTTCACGCTCTTCATCGTCGCGCAATCAGGCTGGCCTTCGGTCATCGTGAAAATCTTGAGGTCGCCCGCCGGCATCTGCGGAATTTCTCCGTCGTTCAGCTCCTCGTCGCGCTCGTTCTCGATGGCGATGGCCAGGAACTTGCCGTCCCTGCTGAACGCCAGCGAGTCCGGCTGGCCGCCGAGGTCGCAGGTGCCTTCGATCGCCTTGGAGGCAAGGTCGATCACGGTGAGGTTGCCCGAAGGCTTGGCTTTGCTCTTCGACGTGTTGACGCCGGCCAGCACCTTCCCGCCGATGACCACGACCGACGTCGGCTCGCCCTCGATCTTGACGATGCCGCCGGCCTTGGGCGCCTTGGGGTCGGTGATGTCGATGAAGCCGACCGCGCCGAGCGGGCTGTCGGAATAGACCAGCGTCATGCCGTCTTCGGTCGCCGTGATGATCTCGGACGAAGTCGGCGTGGTCTGCTCGACGTCCGCCGGGAGGTTTCCGGCGACGGCGAAGCTCGCGACCCGGTTGAACATCATGTCGGCATGGGCCGGCAGCGAAACGGAGGCAGCAAGCGCTGCCGTCAGGACGAAAAGCGCGGAATGGCGGGGCACGGGTGGCGTCTCCTGTTCGAATGGAAGCCACCTGCTTTGGGGGAACGACATTTCAAAGCGATGACGGATTCATGACAGTTCTGAGACAGCGGCTTTCTGCGGCCGCGATCAGCACCCCGCAGGCGCGAGCAGCAAGAAGGAACCCCTACTCCGCCTCGGCCACCATCTGCCGCCCACCAACCCAGTTCCGCCAGGCTCTCTCGTCGCCGTGGAAGACGTTGAGGTCGATGCGGCCTCTCACGCCGTGCGACAGGCCGGAGCCGGAATACTGCCAGAACACCCATTTGCGGCCGGGATAGACCTTTGACGGGTGCTGTGCCACCGCGCGCAGCCAGAACGGATAGTCGGGGAAAGCGCCTCTGAGATTGTCGCGGTAGAAATCGGGCGCGGTGTAGATGACGGGCCGCTGGCCGTAGTGGCGCTCGAGCTTGTCCATGAACACCTGCATCTTCTCCAGCACCTTTTGCCGCGACGGCCGCCGCTTGCAGCTGGATTCGCCGTTCCACTCGACATCGATCACCGGCGGCAAGGCGCCCTCGACCCTCGGCACGTTGCGGATAAACCAGTCGGCCTGCTCGCCTGCCGTACGGCACCAATAGAAGAAATGGTAGGCGCCGCGCTTGAGGCCGGCGGCGTCGGCATTGCGCCAGTTCTTCATGAACATCGGATCAAGATGATCGCCGCCATCGGTCGCCTTGATGTAGGCGAAGTTGGCGCCCTGCGCGCGCAGCTTTGCCCAGTTCACGTTGCCCTGCCAACGTGAAACGTCGACGCCGTGAACGGCGAGGTGCCTGGGCGAGGCCTTGCCGAAATTGATCGGCTTGGCGTCACGAAAACGGTAGCGCTGGACCGGCTCGGCGAGGATCGGTGCTGCTCGTGCCAGCCGCTTCGGCGCCACCAGGGCAATCGGCTCGACGGGTGGTTCGATGCTGTCGGCAGGCTCCGGAGTGGCCATCGCCACAGTC
>NZ_RZSW01000734.1:0-2400 GCF_003997375.1 Mesorhizobium sp. M5C.F.Ca.IN.020.29.1.1
CTGGGGGACCGGCCAGATCGTCGCCGTCGATGCCGAGGGCAACAGTCAAGTCATGCTCACCGTGCCGGCCACCCTGCCCTATTCGATCGACTGGCTGCCGGACGGCCGCCTGGTCGTCGTCAGCGGGCGTGATGGGCTGGTGCTGCGGCAAGAACCAGACGGTACGCTGGCCACCCACGCCGATCTGCGAGGTCTTTCAACGAGCCCTTGGAACGAGATCGTCGTCGACGGGCGCGGCAACATCTACGTCAATGGCGGCGGACCGGCGCCGGCTGCTGGCCAGCATTTCGGCCCCGGCACCATCGTGCTCATTGCGCCGGACGGGTCGGTGCGGCAGGTGGCGGACAAGATCGCCTTCGCCAATGGGATGGCGGTGACGCCTGACAACAAAACATTGATCGTCGCTGAATCGCACGCCAACAGGCTAACCGCCTTCGACATCGCCGCCGATGGCAGCCTCGCCAACCGGCGGCGATGGGCCGACCTCGGCAACGGCTTTCCCGACGGCATCTGCCTCGATGCCGAGGGCGCGGTCTGGTATGCCGACGTCCCCAACCGGCACTGCGTGCGCGTGCGCGAAGGCGGCGCAATGCTCGACAGCGTCGATGCCGATCGCGGCTGCTTTGCCTGCATGCTCGGCGGTGCCGACGGCAAGACACTGTTCATCGTCGCCGCCGAATGGCGCGGCTTCGAACACATGATCAGCGATGCCCGCACCGGCCAGGTGCTCAGCATCGAGGCTTCCGCGCCGGGCGCCGGCTGGCCATAAGGGCTACGACACCTCGGAGGGGCGGCGGCGGACAACGACGCCGAACTCGTCGCGCTCGCGAGCAATGCGCAGCCGCTCCTCGGCCTCGGTTGCCTCACGCTGGCGGTCCCACATCGACGCGTACAGACCGGCCTTGCGCATCAAGGCGGCATGCGTGCCACGCTCGGCGATCTGGCCGTCCTGCAGCACGATGATCTCGTCGGCCGAAATCACCGTCGACAGCCGGTGGGCGATGACGATGGTCGTGCGGCCCTTACTGACGAGGTCGAGCGCCGCCTGGATCTCCTGTTCGGTATGGCTGTCGAGAGCCGAGGTCGCCTCGTCGAGCATCAGGATCGGCGGCGCCTTCAAAATGGTGCGGGCGATCGCCACGCGCTGCTTCTCACCGCCCGACAGTTTCAGCCCGCGCTCTCCGACCATCGAACGGTAACCGTCGGGCAGCCGCTCGATGAATGGCCCGATCTGAGCGAGTTCTGCCGCCTTGTGCACATCCTCCTCGCTGGCATCGACGCGGCCGTAGCGGATGTTGTAGGCGATGGTGTCGTTGAACAGCACGGTGTCCTGCGGCACCATGCCGATCGCCGCGCGCAGGCTCTCCTGCGTCACGTCGCGAATGTCCTGGCCATCGATCAGAATCTTGCCGCCCTGGATGTCGTAAAAGCGAAACAGGAGCCGCGAAATGGTCGACTTGCCGGCACCCGACGGCCCGACAATGGCAACCGTCTTGCCGGCCGGCACCTCGAAGCTGATGCCTTTCAGGATCTTGCGGTTGGGATCGTAGGAAAACTGCACGTCGCGGAACTCGACCTTGCCGGCGCCGACGACCAGCGGCCTGGCACCCGGCTTGTCGACGATCTCCTGCGGCACATCGAGCAGATCGAACATCTGCTCGATGTCGGTCAGACCCTGGCGGATTTCGCGATAGATGAAGCCGATGAAGTTGAGTGGCACGGAAAGCTGGATTAACATGGCGTTGATGAAGACGAAGTCGCCAACCGTCTGCGTACCAGCCTGCACCTCCAGCGCCGAAAGGCACATGACGATAACCGTGCCGAGACCGAAGATGACGCCCTGGCCGAAGTTCAGCCAGCCGAGTGAGGTCCATATCCTGGTGGCGGCGGTCTCGTAGCGCGCCATCGAACGGTCGAAGCGCTCGGCTTCCATGCTCTCGTTGTTGAAATATTTGACCGTCTCGAAATTGAGCAGCGAGTCGATCGCCTTGGTGCTGGCGTCGGTGTCGCTGTCGTTCATGTCGCGGCGAATGACGATACGCCAGTCGCTCGCCCTGATGGTGAACCAGATGTAGAGCCAGACCGTCACCGCCACCACAGCGACGTATTTCCAGCCATAGGTGACGGCGAAGATGCCGGCCGTCAGCGCGAATTCGAGGATAGTCGGCAAGGTGTTGAGCACGGTGAAGCGGACGATCGTCTCGATGCCCTTGGTTCCGCGCTCGATGATGCGCGACAGGCCGCCAGTGCGGCGCTCGAGATGGAAGCGCAGCGACAGTCGATGCATGTGGATGAAAGTGCGGAAGGCGAGCTGGCGCACCGCATATTGTCCGACGCGGGCAAACAGCGCGTCGCGCAGCTGGTTGAAACCGAGCTGCACCAGCCGCACGACATTGTAGG
>NZ_RZSW01000735.1:0-2400 GCF_003997375.1 Mesorhizobium sp. M5C.F.Ca.IN.020.29.1.1
ACAGATCTCGGCTCCTACCGCGCCTTCAGCCACCTCGCCGAGGCGGACCTACCGCCCGGGAAGACCCTCGACAGCTTCGCCTTCGACGCCGTGCCGATGGTCTCCAAGGCCGAGGTGATGGCGATCGCCGCCGGCGACAGCTGGCTCGCAAAGGGCGCCAACATCCTGTTGTTTGGCCCGCCCGGCGGCGGAAAGAGCCATCTCGCCGCGGCCATCGGCCTGGCCCTGATCGAGCTTGAAGCCCAACAGCGCGCGAACCAACGCTTTACCATCCAGCCTGTCCGTCTTCGCGCGCCGCCGGCTGCGCGATGTTGCTGTCGAAGCTGGACCAACGACATAGCTTTCAAAGCCGTTCGCCCACCCGCGCGGTTCAAGGGCTGGTCATGGTATCGGTTGATCTCATGCGCGAGGCCTTACCCCAACAGCTCTGACAAATGATCCGGATCTGGTGCAATGTTCCAGGCGTCGATCCGGCAGTTTCCCTGCAGTACATCAAGAATGCAGATATGACCTGTGGCGACCTTGCCATTGAGCGTACTGCCGGCAAGCCGCAGGAAGTAGCGCAGCACGCCGTTGCTCGTCACGGCGAGGACCGCACTATCCTCTCCCTGCGTCCGGGCGAGCTGCCCCACAAAGGTCGTGACGCCATGTGCCAACGCGGCCTCGGAAGGGCTCCAACCAGGCGATTCAGGCCACGCGCCGCTGCGTTCCCACGCGTCCAATTCCTCCCCTCCGAATTGATCTATGATCTCCTGGCTGCTAAAACCCTCCCATACACCATAGTCGATCTCGGCTAAACTCGGATCAACAATTGGTAGGGACGCGCCACCGATCCGCTCCGCGATGATCTGAGCATACTCACGCGTGCGCCGTAGCGGTCCGCAATAGAGTCCACCGGGCCTAACACCCGACTGGCACAGAGTGTTTCCGAGATGTTGAGCCTGGCGGCGGCCCTCTCGTGTAAGCGGGAGGTCGGTTCTGCGGCCGACCCAAACGATCTTATCGCCGGGCTCAAAGGTGTTGCCGTGACGGCTGAGGATAAGCTTCATGGATAGTGGCCGCTTTGTATTGCAGATCATACCGTCTATCGGGCTGGCGGCTCTGCCTCAAGCCGCAACGAGATCGCCCTCTTTGCCGATGATAGCCTCAACGCGCTTCAAATCATCTGGGCTGTCGACAGCCCAGTGAGTCCGACCGCCATAGTCGACTTCGACAACGCGGACAGGTATCCCATGCTCGAGCGCGCGCAATTGCTCAAGTTTCTCAGAACGTTCGAGGGGACCGGATTCGAAACTGATATACTGGCACAGGGTTTCGTAGCGGTACGCGTAGAGTCCGATATGGCGAAAGACCGGCAAGGGATCCGAATCATTGTCTGGTCCATCATTGCGCATGAACGGGATGATGGATTTCGAGAAATAGAGGGCGTTCCAGCGTCGGTCGAAAGTCACAGTTGTGCCTCCGACCTCGCCGTGCCCTTTGGCCGTGCGCAAAGCGTGATAACTGCGCTTGTCCATCCGCACCGCGGCAGTAGCGATCTCCACTGTCGGGTCGCGGCGCATCTCATCGATCAAAGCGGCAATGACCCACGGCGGCGTCAGGACAGCGTCACCCTGAAGGTTCACTACGACGGCAGGCGTCGTGGAAAGCATCTGGGCTGCTTTCAGCACCCGCTCGGTGCCGTTTGTGCATTCCTTCGGGGTTGTCACCACGGCTCCGCCAAAGCTTCGAACATGCTCGGCGATGCGCTCATCGTCAGTGGCGATGCAAACCTCATCTACGTCAGATACCGCACGGGCCAACGACCAGACACGATTGATCATCGTCCGGCCAGTGATCATCGCGAGCGGCTTGCCGAGGAAGCGGCTCGAGCCGTAGCGGGCGGGAATGATGATAGCGACTGGACTCGAAATTCTGGGCATGTTTTCCCCACTCTCAGAAATGCAAAAGATCAATAGACGAGGTTGCGGAATTCCTTGACGCGATGGAACGTGATCAGGTTCGTGTATTGAGGATTCCTCCCCTCGTCATCCCCTGACCGGCACAACACAAGAAGATCATCGCCGTCGACCGCCATGCTCGCGTAGTTCCGTGCGTGACGCTCGGTCTGACCCGCGGCGACAAGTCCGGCAAAGCACCAATCGATGCAATTTCTGGAGAAGTGAAGTTGCAGCCTATGGCGCTCATTGTTCGGCAAATTGTAGCGCGCCTCCGATATGTGCGTGAGGCGCACCATAGAGTCGGTCGCTTGTGAACTCAGCAACCAGTAGAGCCGCGTCTTGTCATCATAAAGCAAAAAGAATTTCATATGGCCTCCCGGAAATGGGACGAAGAGAGCCCTTTTCCCCGACGGCATGATTTCTAATGCTGTGGTCAGACGACCATCATCCTGCTCAATGA
>NZ_RZSW01000736.1:0-2397 GCF_003997375.1 Mesorhizobium sp. M5C.F.Ca.IN.020.29.1.1
GGCGGGATCCACATCTGCTCGTCACTCGACTACTTGGAGCGAGCTTACGATGATGCAAAGCGGGGTGGATGGTCCGAAGAACCTCTTGTATCGATGATTATCCCAAGCATTTGCGATGACAGCCTCGCTCCGGCAGGTCAGCATGTGGCGAGTTTATTCTGTCAGCATTTCAATCCCCAACTCGCCGGCGGCAGGACTTGGGATGAGGTGAAGGAGGGAGTTGCTGACCACGTCATTGCCACGGTTAACCGCTACGCTCCAAATTTTAAATCCAGCATTCTCGGCCGCCAAGTTTTGAGCCCGCTCGACCTTGAGCGGGAATTTGGATTGGTCGGAGGCGACATCTTTCATGGAGCACTGCATCTCGACCAACTCTGGGCGTTGCGCCCGGCTGCCGGATATGCCCAATATCGCGGTCCGCTTCGCAACCTGTACATGTGTGGTTCCGGTACACATCCGGGCGGCGGCGTGACCGGAGTGCCCGGCCATAATGCGGCAAGGGAAATCATCAAAGATTTCAGAAAACGCCGCCTGGCGGCTTAGATATGCAGTGTTGGGATTACTAGAGCGCGTTATCGGTAATCGTGCCGATCGCCGCCGGCGGTTTGTGCGCGGAACGCTGCTGTAACCGGCCACGTCGCATCAAATGTGGATGGAGAAACTCCAATCTTCTTGCGAGCGCTGTTAGGCCACTTAGGGGTCCCGCACGACAATAGATATCTTTGCGATTGCTTCTGTAATCGGAAAGGACCGTAGGCGGCCCCGGGTGCCGTCCGTATATAATTCGGCCACGCCCTTGTAGCAGGATGACGCGATTGCAAGGCCATTTTGCGCCAGGCGCGCTCAAGCGGGAGACAAATTGCACCACGCCGGAATTTAAGTGCGGTAGAAAGCTGCTCCAGCGGACGCCATACTGGCCGAGATGGCGCAACACCAATACGCGCCTGCACAGGAACGTTAGATTGGAACGTCGGTATGGAGCTTATAGGAAAACGCGTTGTGGTGATCGGAGGCGCCGGCCTCATCGGATCCCATACAGTGGACCGGCTTGTCTGCGAGCAGGTTTCGGAAATCATCGTTTACGACGACTTCCGCCACGGAAAGATGGATTTCCTTGCGGAGGCACGGAAGGATAAGCGCGTGCAAATCGTGAATGCTGACGTTCGGGACCTCGACCAGCTCAATCGAACGCTGTCCGGTGCCCACGGCGTCATTCATCTTGCAACGCTATTGCTCCTGCGTTGCCGAGCCGACCCAGTGACTGGCTTCGAGGTCAACGTCAGAGGGACCTTAAACGTGATGCAGGCCTGTGTAGACCAGGGCGTTGAACGCCTTGTCTACGCATCCTCTACGTCCGTTTACGGGGATGCTGTCGAGGAGCCGATGACTGAAGCGCACCCGTTTAACAATCAGAATCTATACGGGGCGACCAAGATCGCGTCCGAGGCGCTTTTGCATGCCTATCATCACGAGTATGGGCTTCCGTACGTCGCTATGCGGTACATGAATGTTTATGGCCCTCGACAGGGCTATTCGGGCGTCTACATGTCTGTGATCATGCGGATGTTAGACGCTGCGGAACGCGGAGAGTCACCGGTCATAGCAGGAGATGGAAGCGAGGCGTACGACCTCATCATCGCTGAAGACGTCGCCCGGGCCAACGTCTACGCGCTAAGGGCTGGCACGGTTGATCGCGCCTATAATATCGGAACCGGCGTGAAAACCACGTTGCGCGAAATCGCTGAGATTATTTGCGACCTGACCGGGTGCAAGGCGCCGATCCGTTACACGCCGAGAGCCGATGGCGCGAACTTGGTGCGGAACCGGATTGGCGACTCAGTTAGGGCGAGCGAAGAAATCGGGTTCAAATCGCGAATCTCGCTGAGGGAGGGGCTGCGAAAGCTGAGGGAGTGGCGCGCAGTCAACCCTTGGGCGATCGAGGCAGGCACAGGCATAGTTACCTGAAGCGACGCCGGTAGTGATCCGGCAGTTCCTTGCGGAACCGATCGCGCCGCGTCTTAGACTAAGATCTCGGCTCGCAGCCGAGGCTGCATTGCCGCAGCGATTGCCTCCTGAAGCACTGAGCCGTTGAGGAGACCATCCGCATTGATACGGCCAATCGATTCAACCGTTGACATCGAAATAAAGAGAGTTACAGTTGGAACGGTGTTCCATAAAGGACAGGGTGCGCGTTGCTGGGCAAGACGGGACCTGCTGCCGGCTCAACCTAGGCATTTGAAGGACTGAAGATGGCGCATGGCATCGCTTCTCAGAAGACCGGCTCGCATGTGCGCGTGGCACGCGTTGGGGAATGGGCCACTCCGCTCGTCTGGTTTGTTGCTGTGTTCGCGGTATGGGAAATCAACATCAACCTGCTGGGTACGTCCCACTATATCC
>NZ_RZSW01000737.1:0-2388 GCF_003997375.1 Mesorhizobium sp. M5C.F.Ca.IN.020.29.1.1
CCTCGCCCTTGACCATATCCATCAGTTGTTCGCGCGACAGCGTGCGTCCGGCATTTTCGGCGAGTGCCACCAGCAGGTCGAACTGGTAGCTGGTCATCGAGCAGTCGCGCCCATCGACGCGGGCCGAGCGCGACGAAGGGTCGATCTCCAGCCGACCGAAGCGCAGGATGCGCGGGGATGCGTTCGCGCCGGCGTTGCGGCGGCGCAGGATTGCCTTCAGCCGCGCCAGCAACTCGCGCGGATTGAACGGCTTCGGCAGATAATCGTCGGCGCCTATTTCCAGCCCCACGATGCGGTCGGTCTCGTCGCCTCGCGCCGTCAGCATCAGAACCGGCACATCGGAGTTCGCGCGGATGCGCTTGAGCGCCTCGAAGCCGTCCATGTCGGGCAGCATGACGTCGAGAACCACGGCATCGGGCGACAGCCGCGCGATCTCGGCAATGCCTGCGCACGCCGTCTCCGCCGCTCGCACACGAAAGCCGTTGCCCGTCAGATATTCCGCGAGCATGGCGGACAGGCGCCTGTCGTCGTCGACGATGAGAACCTGGTCCGCCATGCTCGTTTGTTTGCTCCGATTCGAAACTGTGCCGGTACAGAGCTTACCAGCGGCGGTGCCAGCCGCGATCCTCGAAATGTTCGACCAGCTCCGCCCGCTGCTCAGCCGTCAGCACCTCGGCGGCGTCGAGCAGCGCCGACGTCAGCTTGCGCGAGGCCTCGTCGACCGCCGCAATGCGCTCAGCGCGCAGCTTCTCCGCTGCCTCGCGGTCGATGGTTGCGGCGCCGAGCAGCTTGGCGACGTCGTCTCGCGTGTCGCGGAAGCCGCGCATGATCGGGCGGACATCGTCGTGGAGCTTGTCCATGATCGCCTCCAGCTTGTCTTCCTGCTCGGGTGTGGCGTCGACCTCCTCGAGCATGCGCTCAAAGTGATGCCCGCCGAAACCCGGGCCGCCGAACCCCATGCCCTGGCGGAAATTGGCCTGCATGTGCATGCCGGGTCCGCCGTCGCCCCCGCCCATGCCAATGCGCTGGATGCGCCCGTAATCCTGGCTGAGCGCGCCGGCGACGCCGACGCCGGCAAGCGCCGCTATCGCAATGCCGCCTATGGCGATGCGCTTGCCCCAGCTCTTCTTCTGCGGGGTGCCAGAGAGGCCGGCCGGTTCCTGATGGTTCGTTTCCATGATGCTGGTCCTTTCGCTAATGCGGCATCTCTGCCGCGACTGGGCCAGACTAGGAGCGCAATGTTTCGGCCGTTGCGGGCGAATGTAAAGTTGTGTGAAGCCGGCAAGGCGCTATTGCGGCGGGGAGGCGAGAGTGCTGCAGAAGGTTCTCCCACCCTACCTGAAACCTTGCGTCTTGAGCTTGATCTGATCGATGTGGCCGTAACGGTCAATTTACGGCGTCGAACAGGAAGGATGCGCCATAAGAAGTCACTTCCCGAAGCGATGTGAATGTTCGCTAACGCCGCAAGTGAGGGACATTCCACACCCACAGTTGGGGAAACGGATGCCCAGCATCGGTCGGTACATTGTCTTCGGAACATTTGCCTTCTGGTTTTCGAAGCCAGTTCCCAGGAGGCGTACCACCGCTATCGCTCAAATCCAGCCAAGGCCACGGATCATTGCAAGAGTAATGACCATCGGGATGAAGGCGCGCAGCGACCAGACCCATGTTGGTGGCGCTCGCGCGCATAGTCCTGCCTCGCGACTTGGCGCCGAAGCGCGGACGCGGAATAGTCGTCGTCGGGCAAGAACCGTTGGCCAACGGAGTCTGGGTGCCAAGCCGGAGCGATTGGTAGCAGTCCACACCGTAGCCTTGCCAATTTGCCTTGGGTTGGTTCGGATTAGACTACCACCTTGGCGCCCGCAGTGATTGGCGTACATGGATTGGGGCGTAGCTGCTTTGCGCTGTGTCAATGTTCGGGCGCAGTTGAATATCGGCTCACGACCCGTTGCAGTCGATGACGGGAGCATCGGTGTGAGGCAGGATCAGTCGGATCAGTCTAGCCAAAGCTCCTGCTTGCGTTCTTCAAAGCCGAGCACGCGTTTGCTATCGGTCCACCGTGCGACCTCCCCCTCCATTCCATCGGGGTCCTTGAAGGTCACCAGACGGACAGCGCCGAAATCTGTAATGGTCCCATCCGAAGCGCCAGCCTTCACCACACGTCGCCTGACTTCCTGCATGCGTTCTTCATCGTCTACCTTCAGCGCGAGATGATCTATGTGACCTCTCTTCCCCATCTGCATCGATCCATCTTCATACCCCGGTAGTGTCTCAGTTTGAAATTTGCCGGAATGCAATATGCATTTCCCATATCGGGCCGAACTCCTATATGCTTAGCGCAAAGCATAGGAGAAGCCAGTCATGCCTTTTTGGGTGAAACTCACTTCA
>NZ_RZSW01000738.1:0-2385 GCF_003997375.1 Mesorhizobium sp. M5C.F.Ca.IN.020.29.1.1
CCCTACGACGAGGAACTGTTCAAGAAGCTGCTGGCTGAACAATAAGCCTGAAAGGTCGCAGAAATTGGTGGCCACGGCTCCGCTTCTTGCCGCGCGGGGGGTGTCGAAGTCCTTCTTCGGCAACCCCGTCCTGCGCGACGTGTCCATCGCTCTCCAGCCGGGACGCGTGCATGCGCTGCTCGGCGAGAACGGCGCCGGAAAGTCGACGCTGATCAACCTCTTGTCCGGTGCCTTGCGCCCGGACGGGGGGGCGATCGAGGTCGATGGGCGCCCGGTGTCGCGCATGACTCCCGCCTATGCGCAACAGGCTGGGATCGCGGTTGTCCAGCAGGAACTCAGCCTGACGGCCAGCCTCTCCATTGCCGAGAACATCGGCCTTGGCGCTTATCCGCGCCGGTTCGGTTTGCTCGACTATCCCGAACTCGCCGGGCGGGCCAGGGCAGCATGCGATCTTGTCGGGCTTCACGAACCGCTCTCGATACCGGTCGGACATTTGACGCTTGGCCGCCGGCAGATGGTGGAGATAGCCAAGGCGCTTTACCGCCGGCCGCGCGTGCTCATTCTCGACGAACCCACTTCGTCGCTTTCGGCAACCGAAACGAAAGTCCTGACGGAGTTGCTGGAGAGGCTGCGCGGCGAGGGCATCGCTATTCTCTACATTTCGCACCGGCTGAACGAAGTCATGGCGCTGTGCCAGCATGTCACTGTCCTGAAGGATGGCACCTGCACGGCGGACCGCACGCTGGAAGGAACCGACGCCAGCGGACTGGTACGGCTGATGGTCGGCCGCGACCCCGGCGACCTCTTTCCGCATTGGCAGCCTTCGGCATCGGCTGCCAGCGCCATCTCGGTTCGCAATTTTTCGGCCGGCCTGATGCGCGATGTCGATCTCGACATCAGGACGGGCGAGGTGCTCGGCATCGGAGGCCTGGTTGGGCAAGGGCAAGAAGATTTGCTGCTCGGCCTCTACGGTGCCATTCCGGCGAGGACGGCATCCGCGACCGTCAACGGTGCTTCGGGTCTACCCGCCGGTGTGCCGAAGGCCAACGCGCTTGGCCTCGCCTATGTCCCGGCCGACCGCAAGCGGGAAGGCCTGCACCTGATCCATTCCATCATCACCAACATGATGCTGCCCGCTTTCGCAAGACTGCCGGCGCTGAAGCTGCGCAGCCGCCGTGCCGAGCGTGAGACGGCAAGAGGTCTCGCCGTCCAGCTTGCCATCAAGGGCGACCTCGGCCGGCCGGCACAGGCCCTGTCGGGCGGCAACCAGCAGAAGGTCGCGCTGGCGAAATGGATGCCGCACGACCCGCTTGTGCTTCTCCTCAATGACCCGACACGCGGCGTCGATGTCGAGACCAAGCGCGAAATCTATATGATGCTTCGCAACTTCGCCGCCGCCGGCAAGGCGGTCGTGCTACTCAGTTCCGACACACCCGAATTGGTGCACCTTTGCGACCGCGTCGCGGTGGTCCGGGAGGGCCACATCGTGGCCATGCTCGAGCGCGGCGCACTGAGCGAGGAAGCGATCGTTTCCGCCGCGATGGGCGCCGAACAGCGCAAGGTGGCGGCATGAGTACGGTGGGCTCCTCAAGGCAAACCGGCGCTCTCTACTGGCCGGTTCAGCTGCGCCGCAATGTCGGCGTGCGGGGCCTGTTCGCCGTGGTCATGGCATTCCTCGTCGCCTATGGCGTCCTCTTTCCTGGCCTCTTGACCGGTTCCGGCTTCGCCAAATTCACCCAGAGCTGGTTTCCGCTGGCGCTGGTCGCCATGGCCCAGGCGATCCTCATGCTTACCGGCGGCATCAGCCTAGCCATCGGCGCAATGGTCAGCCTGGGCGCGGTGATCGCCGCGACGATAATGACTGGGCCGCTGGGCGTAGCCGGCGGTGCCGCTGCGGTGGCGCTGACCGGCCTCGGCATCGGTGCCGCGACCGGGTTGATCGTCGTAAAACTTCGGTTGCCGGCGATTGTGGTGACGCTCGCCGGCTCCTTCATCATCGGCGGTGCTGCGCTGCTCATCCTGCCGAGACCCGGCGGCGCCATTCCGGAGTGGCTGTCGGACCTGCTTGCCGGCAACACGCCCGCGGCCTTCGTGCTGCTGGTGCTCATCGTCCTTCTGTGGAAGCTCTATCTCGCCACGCCGCTTGGTTTGAGCCTCTATGCTGCCGGCGAGAATCCGGTCGGCGCCTACCGCTCCGGCGTGCCGGTCGACGGTGCCCGGATCGCCGCCTACGCGATCAGCGGTCTGCTTTGCACAGGCGCCGGCCTGTTCGTCGCCGCGCAAACGGGTTCGGGCGATCCGGTCATCGGCACGGCGTTCACGCTGAATTCCATCGCCGCCGCCGTGCTCGGCGGCATCGGTTTCCTCGGCGGGCAAGGCACGATG
>NZ_RZSW01000739.1:0-2378 GCF_003997375.1 Mesorhizobium sp. M5C.F.Ca.IN.020.29.1.1
CCAGCGCCCGCCCCGGATTCTTCGTCTCCACGAAACGCGACTTCACATAAAGGTCCCAGGCGCGCTGCGAGCCGTTCGGATCGACACCCTTCAGCGTCGACATGTTGGTCGCGAAGGAGAGTTTTCTGAACTCCTGCGCCTCGTCGACGATGATCTGGTCGACGCCGATCTCCGAGATGGTCAGGAGATCGTCCTTGCGGGTCGAAAGCGCCTCGAGCCGCTCCTTGAGGCCCTCCTTCAACCGTTCGAGCCGCTTGCGCGAGACGCGGTCGTCGCTCTCGACCTTGGTCAGAAGCGTCTCGTAGAGCTCGAGCTCGTCCTGGATCATCTGCTGCTCGAAGGCGGACGGCACGCCAATGAAGCGGAACGCCGAATGGGTGATGATGATCGCATCCCATGTCGCCGTCGCAGCCCGGCTGAGAAAGCGGTGCCGCTTCTCCCTGGAAAAATTGGTCTCGTCGGCAACGAGAATGCGGGCATTGGGATAGAGCGCCAGGAACTCCCGCGCCGCCTGCGCGAGGCAATGCCCGGGCACGACCAGCATCGCCTTGGCGATCAGCCCGAGCCGGCGCTGTTCCATGATGCTAGCCGCCATCGTCATCGTCTTGCCGGCGCCGACGGCGTGGGCGAGATAGGTCGCGCCCGAGGCGATGATGCGCCAGATGCCGCGCTTCTGGTGATCATAAAGAACAAAGGCGCCAGAGGCGCCCGGAAGCTTCAGATGTGAGCCGTCGAAGGCTCGAGGTACGATGTTGTTGAAGCGGTCGTTATAGACCCGCGCCAGGCGATCGGTCCGGTCGGGGTCGGACCAGATCCAGCTCTGAAAGGCAGTCTTGATCTTCTGCAGCTTCTCCTTCGCCGCCTCGGTGTCGACGACATTGAGAATGCGGCGCTCGCGGTCGCCGTCCTTCACCGTGTCGAAGATCTGCGGCACCCGGCTGTTCAGCGCATCGGCGAGAAGTTCCCCGGCATGCCGGCGATCCGTGCCCCATTCCGAAGTGCCGGCCGCCATCCATCCGAGCTGACGGGCTTCGACGGTCCAGGAGGCCAGTTCCGGCATATGGTGGATCCTGATCTCCGCCCCCATCGTCTCGTGCACGAATGCGACGATGTCGGCGGCCGGAATCCACGGCGCGCCGAGCCGCGCGGTGATGTCGGAGGGCCGAAGATCGGCGGGTTGCACGCCCACCAGCGCGGTGACGTTGCGCTGATAGGCGGGATCGAGCGCCGCGGCCGCTTCTGCAACCTTCAGTTTGTCGCGTACCGGGCCGGAGAGATAGGCGTCCGCCGTCTGCCAGGAGCCGTCAGCCGGGTCGCGGAATATGGCACTGCCCAGCTCGGCGATGACATCGTCGCGATCGCGATGCAGCAGTTCTGCGATGTGGTCGGGATCGACATGGCCGCGCTCGTTGAGCACCACGGCGAGCGCATCCGCCGCACTCGTGATCACCGGGGGCGCCGGTGGCGCGATCACGCGCTCGGCGAAGATCGGACCCGGCTTCGCCGTATCGTTTTCGAGGTCGTAGTCCTCTATAGAAGCGACCAGCCAGCAGTCGGGATCGTCGAGAAAGGGCTGAAGGTTCGGCCGCCGGTGCGTCTCCCGGACCTCTCCGGTCTCGGGGTCTTCCGTGGTCGAGACGACGGTGGTGTTGATCGGGCCGAAGGCGCGGACGAAGTTCGACCAGGCGATGCGCAGCTTCATCTGCGCGTCCCGCCACGGCCGGTCGAGCTCCTGGCTCTTCAGCACCTCGCGGACCGCATCGCGGATCGGGATCAGCTTGCTGACGATGCGGACATGCTTTTCCGGGACGCCGTCGCTGCTGCGTCCCTTGCGGACCTTCACGGCCATCGCCTGGCCGTCGATGACCTGCATCAGGCCTTGGGCCTTGTCGAAGAAATAGCTGCCCTCGCGCACATGCCGATCGGATGGCAGGTCGGCGGTGGCCTGCTCGTCCGTTTCCTCCAGCTCGGGATCGAGCACGTCGGGCTCACCGTCATAGACGGCTTCCGGAAGGAGATTGATTGCTGCGGTCAGCGCGGCGTCGAGGTCCTCGCCGTCATTCGGCAGGCAGGTATAGGTCTCATCGGGACCGTAGATGCCGCGGGCTAGCGCATGCTCGCCCAGCACGAAGGCCGGATGGCGCGCGAACCAGCGATTGACGCGGATGGCGCCTTCGTCCTTCGTCGCCGGCCGGATCTCTTCAAGATCAAGCCAGGAAACATCACCCTCGGCTTCATCGGGCATTCTCTTCCGGAAAAAGAGAATGTCCACCACGACGTCCGTACCGGCATCGGCGCGGAAGCTGCCTTCGGGCAGGCGGAACGCAGCAACGAGATCGGCCATCTTCGCGATCGTCTCCCGCGCGGTGCTGTCGGCC
>NZ_RZSW01000073.1:0-16857 GCF_003997375.1 Mesorhizobium sp. M5C.F.Ca.IN.020.29.1.1
CGAACGCCCGGAGCCATAGCGAAGGGCAGGCCGCGAAGCGGCCAGAGGGCGTCGTCTCAGAAGGCATCGCCAGAGCGTCGAGCACTGCCGCGGCGATCCCACCCGACGGCTTCGCCGCCGCCCTCCCCTCAAGGGGGAAGGATGTCAGCGCCACGCTCGATATCCCGCTCGGACCCGAAATCGGCCAGTGCTGCGGCGGCAGGGTCGAGGTGTCGATCCGGCTGGTCGACGCTGCGTTGGCGCAAGAGCTGATTGCGGCCGCGGAAGCCGAGGAGGCTCAACTGCCGCATGTTTACATCTTTGGTGGTGGTCATGTCGGCCAGGCGTTGGCCTCGGCGGTGGCCTTGCTGCCGGTCCGTGTCGTCGTTGTCGAGACGCGGGTCGAGGCGCTGGAGGGCATGCCGGACACGGTCGAAACCAGCCTGACGCCAATGCCCGAGGCTGTGGTGCGCGAGGCTCCGCCCGGGAGCGCCTTCGTCGTCCTCACCCACGACCACGCGCTGGATTTCCTGATCGCCACCGAGGCGCTGAAACGCCGGGATGCCGCCTATGTCGGCATGATCGGCTCGAAGACCAAAAAGGCGACGTTCAGGAGCTGGTTCCTGAAGTCAACGGACGGCAGCGAGGCGGAATTTGCCCGCCTGGTCTCGCCGATCGGCGGCGAAACGGTCAAGGACAAGCGCCCGCAGGTGATCGCGGCACTGGCCGCCGCCGAGATCATGACGGCGCTGGCCGCGCATGCCACGGCGTCGGCCGCTCCGCACCCCGCCTCTCGTGGCAAGGCAATGGCCGGCTGACAGCCAAGCGCCTACAGCCTGCTGCTCACATCGGCCGTTTCATACCCAGATGGTCGCGCAGCGTGCTGCCTTCATAGTCGGTGCGGAACAGGCCGCGCCGCTGCAGCTCCGGCACGACAAGCACGGCAAAGGCATCAAGCTCGCCAGGAAAATAGGACGGCATAACGTTGAAGCCGTCTGCCGCGCCACCCTCGAAGCGTGCCTCGAGCTCGTCGGCGATCTGGGCCGGCGTTCCGACGACGCGCCAGTGGCCGCGAGCGCCGGCGAAATGGCGGGCAAGCTGGCGAATCGAAAGGTTGCCGCGGCGCGACTGCTCGATGACCAGCGCCTGCCGGCTCTGCATGCCTTCGCTGGCCGGCAGCTCCGGCAGCGGCCCATCTATGGGATAGCGCCACAGATCGGAAATGCTGAGATAGCTGGACAGCAACGCCACGCCGACATCGTCGGGGATCAGCTCCTGCAGCTCCTCATATTTGGCCGTGGCTTCCGCTTCGGTTGCCGCCACGACCGGCGCGACGCCCGGCATGATCTTGATGTCGTCCGGCTCGCGCCCATAGGTCGCCAGACGCCCCTTGAGATCATCGTAGAAGGCCTTCGCTTCCTCATATGTCTGCGCCGCCGTGAACACGACGTCGGCGGTCTGGGCGGCAAGATCCCTGCCCTCGTCCGATGCTCCGGCCTGAACCATGACTGGTGCGCCCTGGGGCGAGCGCGGCAGATCGAGTGGGTCCCGCACTGAAAAGCTTCTGCCGTCGTGACCAGGTCCGGAAACCCCGTCCAGCTTGCCTTGCCAGAGTGCGGTAACCACGGCAGCGAATTCTCGCGCGCGCTCATAACGGTCGGCGTGCGGGCGCAGGCCGGTCGCGCCGAAATTAGCAGCTTCGATGTGGCTGGCCGAGGTGACAAGGTTCCAGCCGGCACGGCCGCCACTCAGATGATCGAGCGACAAGAAGGTCCGCGCCAACCCGTAAGGCTCGGTATAGCTCGTCGATGCCGTGGATACGAGGCCGATGCGGCTGGTCTGGGTCGCGAGAGCCGAAAGCAGGCTGATCGGTTCGAAGCCGATCGAGCGCGACGTCTGGCTGGCGATGTTGATATCGGCCTCGCGCACGCCGGCGGCGTCCTCGCAGAAGATCATGTCGAATTTCGCCGCCTCCGCCGTTCGCGCCAGCTGGATGTAGTGCTCGATGTCGACGCCTGCCGTCACATGCGCTTTTGGGTGGCGCCAGGCGGCAATGTGGTGGCCTGTTGCCCACAGGAACGCCCCGAGCTTCATCTGACGTCGATGGGCGGTCATCGTTCATCTCCCCCAGCAAGTCCGAGATGGGAGCGCAGCGTCGCGCCGGGATAATCCGACCGGAGAAGGCCGCGACGGCGAAGCTCCGGCAGCACGAGGTCGACGAAATCGTCGAGCACAGATAGCGCCGGTGGCATGAGTATGTTGAAACCATCGCAGCTTTTCGATCGGAAGGGCTCTTCGAGCCTATCCGCGATCAGGTCCGGCCTGGCGGCCATGTCAGCACCCGGCGCGACGGTCATCAGCACCTTTGTCGCGCCAGGACTGCGCCCGAACGCAAGCGCGTGGCGCTTCAGATCGTCGGGCTTCGCGCCCGCGATCGATGGCTCGTCCAGCAGGATGACATCGGCGAAGCGGGCGGCGATCTCCATGTCGGGCTCCGACAGGCCTGACATGACGAGCACCGGCATATCCTGCGGCGAGCGTGCAACGTTCAGTGGCCCGCGCACAGAGAAAAACTCGCCCTTGTGGTCGAGCAGGTGCATCTTTTCGGGATCGAAGAAGCGGCCGCCGCGCTGGTCGAACAGCAGGGCATCCGCATCCCAACCTCTCCACAAGCCCCGCACGATCCCGATGAATTCTTCCGCGCGTCGGCGGAAATCGTCGCGGGAAAACCCTTCCGGACGGCTGAAATTGGTCGCCTCGCGCGGATCGGGGACCATGCTTGCGTGCCACCCGGCACGGCCATGGCTGATGACGTCGAGCGATGCGAAACGGCGCGCGAGGTTGTAGGGCTGGTGGGCGACCGTCGACGCCGCGGCGACGAGGCCGATCCTGCTGGTAATCGTCGCAAGCGCTGCCAGCAGGGTCGTCGCTTCGAAGGGCACTTGCCGGTTCGGTGCGTCGCCGCCTGCAGCCGGCGCGGAATCGGCAAGCAGCACCATATCCAGCCCGGCCGCCTCGGCCTTTTGCACAAACCGGGCCAAAAGAGTGAAATCCGGACCGGCGTCGGATGGAGGGGAAAGAGCGCTTTCCGGAAACAGTGAAACGGCGAGATGCATTTTGGCACCGCTGGCCATCGGTCTTCCCTGGTGAGTCAATTCCGCAGGGACTATCTTCGCCGGCTTGACGGGACGCAACCGGCCAGCCGGCGATCATTTGCCTGCCAGAATATCCTTGATCAGCCGTTGGCAGCGCTCGGCCATGAAATCGAGCAGCAGCCGCACCTTCGGGTCCTGCAGCTTCTTGTGCGGGTAGACGGCGGCGAACTGCACCGGTGTCGGCGGCGTGTCGGGCAGGATCACCTTCAGCCGCCGGTCGCGGATGAACGGCTCAACCTCGAAGCGCGGCTTGTTGATGATGCCGCGGCCGGACAGCGCCCAGCCGGTCAGCACGTCGCCATCGTCGGTGTCATAAGGCCCATGCACTTCGAATTTCCGCGGGCCGTCAACCGTCTGCAGCGTCCAGACGTATTCGCGCGCGCCGGAATAGCGAAGCATCAGGCAGTCGTGCTTCTTGCCGATCAATTCCTGCGGTTCGGTCGGCTCACCGCGCGCCTCAAGATATTTCGGCGCCGCCACCAGCACACGCTCGCACTCCATGATGCCGCGCATCCTGAGGCTGGAGTCCTCGATGATACCGAGCCGGAAGGCAACGTCGATGCCTTCCTTCATAATGTCGACATTGTGGTCTGAAAGCCTCAGCCGCACCTCGATATCAGGGTATTTGTCGTGGAAATCTGGGATGCCCGAGGCCACCAGACGCCGGCCGAGGCCGAGCGGCGCTGTCACCTTGATGGTGCCGCGCGGCTGGCCTGACAACGCGCTGACCGCGGCCTCCGCCTCGGTGACCGCCTCAAGCACTTGCTTGGCGCCGGAGTAGAACACCGTGCCGTGCTCGGTCGGCATTAATTGCCGCGTCGTGCGGTTGAACAGCCTGACACCAAGGTGCTTTTCGAGCTCCTTGATGCGGTTGGAGGCGACCGCCGGCGAAATGCGCATGTCGCGGCCCGCCGCCGATAGATTGCCAAGCTCGACGACGCGGACGAAAACGGCGATGTTGTCGAGGTAGGCCATGCGGCTTTATGGCTCTCATACGGCTGCGTAGGGATAACCCTAATATTTTCCATTTTTTTTTGAAAGTCATCGTGCAGCTCGGCCCTTTCCGTTTGCGCTCCAGTCCGTAAAGTCAGCCGATCGGCAGGGACGACTTTCAATGTTGGATTTCGCGATTTTCTGGGACTGGCTGAGTTTCGCCGTGCGCTGGCTGCATGTCGTCACCAGCATAGCCTGGATCGGTTCGTCCTTTTATTTCGTTGCGCTTGATCTCGGCTTGCGCCAGCGAGCGGGCATGCCCGTCGGCGCCTTCGGCGAGGAATGGCAGGTGCATGGCGGCGGGTTTTATCACATCCAGAAATATCTGGTGGCCCCGGCTGAAATGCCCGAGCACCTGACCTGGTTCAAATGGGAATCCTACGCCACCTGGCTGTCTGGCTTTGCCATGCTGTGCGTCGTCTACTATGCCGGGGCGGACCTCTTCCTGATCGATCCCAATGTGCTTGCCATGTCGGTGCCTACAGGCATCTTGCTGTCACTGGCGACGATCGGCGTCGGCTGGGTGGTCTACGATCTCTTATGCCGTTCGCCGCTTGGCAACAGCGACACCGGCCTGATGCTGGTGCTCTATGGCGTGCTGGTGTTCATCGCCTGGGGTCTTACCCACCTGTTCACCGGCCGCGCCGCCTTCCTGCATCTTGGCGCTATCACCGCAACGATCATGTCGGCCAATGTCTTCATGGTCATCATCCCGAACCAGAAGATCGTCGTCGCCGACCTGATCGCCGGCCGCAAGCCCGACCCGAAATACGGCAAGATTGCCAAGCAGCGCTCGCTGCACAACAATTACCTGACGCTGCCCGTTTTGTTCTTGATGCTGTCGAACCACTACCCGCTGGCGTTCGGCACCGAGTTCAACTGGGTGATCGCCTCGCTGGTTTTCACCATCGGCGTGCTGATCCGGCACTATTTCAACACGATGCATGCGCGCAAGGGTAACCCGACCTGGACCTGGCTGGCTGCGGCCGTCCTGTTCGTCGCCATCATGTGGCTGTCAACGGTGCCGAAAGTGCTGACCGGCGAAGTCAAGGCGACCTCTGCGGCACAGGTCTATGTCGCCTCGGCGCACTTTCCCGCAGTGCGCGACACCGTGCTTGGCCGCTGCTCGATGTGTCATGCGCGGGAGCCATCCTACGAGGGCATCTATTACGCGCCGAAAGGTGTGATGCTCGACACCGACGCCGGTATCGCCGAGCAAGCCCGCGAGATCTACCTGCAGGCCGGCCGCAGCCACGCGATGCCGCCCGCCAACGTCACCCATATCACCGACAAGGAGCGGGCGCTGCTGGTGGCATGGTTCGAGCAGGCAGGGGAATAAGCATGACCAGCACGCTCCTGCGCGGCCGCACGCTGTCTTTCCTGCGCTGGCCTGAGACCGTCGACGACCATTCCGCCTGGCGCTACGAGGATGACGGCGGCCTGCTGCTCCGCGACGGCAGGATCGTTGCCGCGGGCGCCTACGCCGACGTCGAGAAAAAAGCTGATGAAGGCGTAAAAAAGATCGACCACCGCCCGCACCTGCTGCTGCCTGGTTTCATCGACGCGCATGCGCATTTTCCGCAGATGCAGGTCATCGCTTCCTATGGCGCGGAACTGCTCGACTGGCTGAACACTTACACCTTTCCCGAGGAAACCAAATTCCAGAACGCACAGCATGGCCGCCGCATCGCCAGGCTGTTCCTCGACGAGATGTTGCGTCATGGCACGACGACCGTCGCCGCCTATTGCTCGGTCCACAGGGAATCGGCCGAAGCGTTCTTCGCCGAGTCGCATGACCGCAACATGCTGAACATCGCCGGCAAAGTGATGATGGATCGCAACGCGCCGGAGGGCGTGCTCGACACGCCGCAATCGGCCTATGACCACAGCAAGGCGCTGATCGCCGAATGGCACGGCAAGGGGCGCCAGCACTATGCCATCACACCGCGCTTCGCCATCACCTCATCACCCGAGCAGTTGGAGATGGCGCGCGCGCTCTGCCGCGAATATCCCGATCTGCACATGCAGACGCATCTGTCGGAAAACCACGCCGAGATCGCCTTTACGCTGCAACTTTACCCACAGGCACGCGACTATACCGATGTTTACGAGCATTATGGGCTGCTCGGGCGCAAAAGCCTGTTCGGCCACTGCATCCATCTGTCGGAACGCGAGGCGGATGCGCTTTCGGACACGGGCTCGGTGGCCGTGTTCTGCCCGACCTCGAACCTGTTCCTCGGCTCGGGCTTGTTCGACTATCAGCGCTACCGCACGCGTGACAAAGCCCTGCGCATCGCTGCCGCCACCGATGTCGGCGGCGGCACCAATTACTCGATGCTGCGCACCATGGATGAGGGCTACAAGGTGGTCGCGCTGAACGGCGAGAAGCTCAACCCGTACCAGTCGTTCTGGCAGCTCACCCGCGGCAATGCCGAGGCGCTGTCGGTCGTGGACAGGATCGGCACGCTCGACCAAGGCAGCGATGCCGACATCATCGTCCTCGACGCCCGCGCCACGCCGGCCATGCGGCTGCGGATGGAGACGGCGGACACGCTGGCGGAGGAACTGTTTCTGCTGCAGACACAGGGCGACGACCGCGCCGTGCGCGAGGTCTATGTCGCCGGACGTGCGATGAAAAGCAATCTGGGACTTAACGTCGGGCTATGAAGTAATCGATGGGTTCAAGCATGACAGTGCGCCAGTCCAAGCTGATCGGAATGGTCGGAGGAATGAGCTGGGAGTCGAGCGCCCTCTACTACCGGCTGCTGAACGCGGCCGCACATCGCCGGCTTGGCGGCCATCACAATGCGCGTTCCGTGCTGTTCACGCTCGATTTCGACGAACTTAACACCATGGCTTCCATGGGTCGATGGGATAGCGTCAGTGAAAGAGTTGCCGAGGCCGCGCGGTGCCTGGAATGGGCCGGGGCAGACTTCGTGATCATCACGGCGGTAACCCCGCACTCGGTTGCAGATCAAGTTGAGGCGGCGATTGGTATCCCGTTGCTCCATCTGGCCGATCCGACTGCAGTTGCGATCCGCAACCGGGGTTTCTCGCGCGTCGGACTTTTGGGAACCCGATACACGATGGAGATGGATTTCTTCAGACAACGGCTCAGGGACCGTCATGGCCTCGACGTGATCACGCCGCTACAGGAGCAGCGCACCGCTCTGCACCGGATCATCGTTGACGAGCTGACCCTGGGCGCCGTCAAGAACGCCTCCAAGGCGGCGCTCCTGCAAATGGCGCGTGATCTCCAGGCCCGTGGCGCGGAAGCGATCATCGTCGGCTGCACCGAACTGCCGCTTCTGCTCGACACGGACGACTATCCTTTGCCAGCCTTCGACGTAACGGTTCTTCATGCCGAGGCCGCGGTCGATCTGGCGCTGGAGACGGATCCGCGTGAAGCATCCGAGGCTTGACCCGGCGGCAACCATCGGTCAAAGCGTGGAGTTGACAGGGGAACGACATGGCCGTTGCGGACGATATCGCTCTGATCCAGAAACAGGAAGCCGAGCTTGTCTTCCCGGCCTTTGATGAGGCTGTCGCCTTCAAGATCGGCTCGGCGATCCGCGACCGGGCACTAGCCGAGAGTCTGCCGATCATCGTCGATATCAGAACCTTCGACCGGCCGCTGTTCTACGCGGCAATGCCGGGCTCGAACGCCTCCAATCCGGATTGGGCGCGGCGCAAGATCAACGTAGTGCGGCGGTTCCTGAAAAGCACCTACCGCATGGTGCTGGAGCAGCAGCGTCCCGACCGCAGCTTCAAGCCGGGCGAGGGGCTCGACATATCAGACTACGTGCTGGCCGGCGGCGGTTTTCCAGTCACGGTCAAGGGCGCCGGTGTGATCGGTGTGATTGCGGTCTCGGGCCTGCCGGAGCGCGAGGATCACGGCGTCGTCGTCGATGCGCTGTGCAGCCATCTCGGCGTCGACGGGTGCGAACTGGCACTGCCGCCGGAAGCAAAATGACCGAGATCGATCCCAAGACCTTCCTCACCGCCATCTTCAATGCCGCCGTCGCCGCTGCCGATCCCCAGAGGACCATCAGGGATCACCTGCCGGCAAGGCCGAAAGGGCGCACTATCGTCGTCGGTGCCGGCAAGGGTTCGGCGCAGATGGCGGCGGCTTTCGAGAAGGTGTGGGACGGGCCGATCGAAGGGCTGGTCGTCACCCGCTACGGCTACGCTGCGGCATCCCAGCGCATCGAGATCATCGAGGCGGCACATCCGGTGCCGGACGTCGCAGGGCTCGAAGCGTCGCGCCGGCTGCTCGAAAAAGTTCAGGGGCTGACCGCGGATGATCTGGTCGTGGCGCTCATTTCCGGCGGGGGGTCGGCGCTGCTGCCGGCGCCCGCGGAAGGTCTGACGCTGGCCGACGAGATCGCCGTCAACGAGGCGCTGCTCGCCTCCGGCGCGCCGATCGCCGCCATGAACACTATCTGCAAGCATGTTTCCATTATCAAGGGCGGTAGATTGGCCGCGGCCGCCTATCCGGCCAAGGTGATGTCGCTGGTCGTCTCCGACATTCCGGGCGACAATCCGGCGCTGGTCGCTTCCGGTCCGACCGTTCCCGATTCGGGCAGCCGCCAAGAGGCGCTGGCATCGATCGCCGCCTATGGCATGAAACTGCCGGCTGCGGTGATGGCGCACATCAATTCGCCGGCCGCAGATGCGCCGCGCGCCGACGATTCGCGTTTTTCGCGCAACGAAGTGCATCTGATCGCCTCGGCCGGCGTATCGCTGGAAGCGGCTGCAGCCGAAGCCAGGCGCCATGGCATCGAGGCGGTCATCCTCTCCGATTCCATCGAGGGCGAGGCACGCGAGGTCGGCGGTGTCCACGCTGCGATCGCCCGCGAAGTCGCGACGCGCAACCGGCCCTTCCGAAAGCCCGTGTTGGTCTTGTCTGGTGGAGAGACGACGGTGACTTTGCGGGCAAAAGGCAAGGGCGGCCGTAACAGCGAGTTCCTGCTCGCCTTCGCTATCGGCATCAGCGGCATGGATGGCATCCACGCGCTGGCCGCTGACACCGACGGCATCGACGGCTCTGAGGACAATGCCGGCGCCTTCGCCGATGGCTCGACGGTGTCGCGGATGCGGGCGACGGGCGTCGATGCTAAGGCCATGCTCGCTGGCAACAATGCCTGGACGGCATTCAACGTCGTCGGCGATCTTTTTATGCCCGGCCCGACCGGGACGAATGTCAATGACTTAAGGGCGATCCTGATCAGATAGGTTCAGGCCGCCATCAGCTTTTTTACCGCCTTCATGTCCTGCAGGAACCGCTCGCGCTCGGCCTGTTTGTCCGCCGGCTCGCGAATACGCAGGATGAAGGACGGGTGGATGGTGACGAACACACGCAAGCCATCGTCGCGCTCCACGACCTCGCCGCGCATCTTCATGATCGGCACGACCTTGCCGAGCAGCGACTGCGCCGCTGTTGCGCCGAGCGCCACCGCCAGATTGGGCTTGATCATTTCGAGCTCCTTGTCGAGCCACCAGCGGCAGGCCTGCACCTCGCCGGCATTTGGCTTGGAGTGGATGCGCCGCTTGCCGCGCGGCTCGAATTTGAAATGCTTGACCGCGTTGGTGACATAGATTTTCAACCGGTCGACGCCGGCATCCTCAAGGATGGCGTCGAAGACCTTGCCCGCCGGCCCGACGAAGGGTTTGCCGGCCAAATCCTCCTGGTCGCCAGGCTGTTCACCGACGAAGATCACCTTGGCCTTGTCAGGCCCTTCGCCGAACACGGTCTGTGTTGCATTGCGCCAAAGCGGGCAGCGGCGGCAGGCTTTCGCCACTTCGCTGAGTTCGGGAATAGATCTTGCGTCGTCGCCTTCCGTCGTCTCAGGCAATTCAGGCTTCGGCCAGCGTCTTGCCTGCACCTTAGCGTGGTGTGGCGTGGGATTTGTCTGCATCCTGGCGATCATGGCTGATGCGGCCTTGTCCGCTGCTGCGATCAGACACGCAATGAGCAAAGCCCGCGGAAGGTTCCGTTGAAATTACACACGTCTGCGCCTTCACCGGCGGATGGCCGACAACGCGATGCCTACACCTCGTGCAGATAGAGATGATAATCCAGTTCGCTGACCGTGCGCGCCACGCGCAGATATTCGGATTGCTTGATCGCCACAAATGTACGGTGCAGGTCTTCGCCCAGTGCGCCTTTGAGGAACGTCGACGCGCGCGCGGCCTCGATCGCGGCGCGCCAGTCCACCGGCATGGTCGTGCGCGTGATTGCCGATTCGTAGCCATTGCCGGTGGTTTCGGGGCCGGGATCGAGGCCTTCGTCGAGACCCTTAGTGATGCCGGCCAGCACAGTTGCCGCTACCAGATAGGGGTTGGCGTCGACGCCCGACGGCCGGTGCTCGATACGCCGGTTTTTCGCATCACCCGCCGGCACGCGCAGCGCCACCGAGCGGTTGTTGACGCCCCAGGTCGGCGCCACCGGCGCATAGGATTGCGAAACGAAACGCCGCCATGAATTGGCGTGCGGCGCAAACACCAGCATCGATTCGGCCATGGTCTGGATGAGGCCGCCAAGGCCGCGCAGCAGCGGCAAGGACCAAGTCTCGCCGCTAGCCTCAGTGAAGACGTTCTTGCCGGCGTTGTCCCGCAGCGAGACATGGAAATGCATGCCAGAGCCGGCATATTTCTCGATCGGCTTGGCCATGAAGCAAGCGGTGACGCCGTGGCGGCGCGCCTGTGCCCGCACCAGCCGCTTCAGCATGACGAGGTCGTCGGCCGCCCGGATCACATCGTTGCGGTAGTTCAGTGTCAATTCGTACTGGCCGGGCGCATATTCGGAAATGACAGTCTCGGCCGGGATGCCTTGCACCTTGGCCGCGGCATAGATGTCGGAAAACAGTGGTTCCATGCCGTGCAGATGGTCGACGGAATAGACCTCGGTCTTGGCCGAGCGTCGGCCGTCGAGCACCGCGTGTGCCGGCTGCACCTTGCCGTCGGCGTCGCGCTCGTTGGCGAGCAGGAAGAATTCGAGCTCGAAGGCGCCGGCCGGATGCAGGCCCTTGGCCGCCAGTATCTCCACCTGACGGGCCAGCGCCAGCCGCGGATCGGAGGACATGGGCTGACCGTCGAGTTGATACATCGCCATCAGCACCTGGCCGCGCGGCGGCTGTGTGCCGAACAGCGGCACCAGCGTGCCGGGGATCGGCCATGCCCGCAGGTCGCCGTCGCCGGTCGTCCAGATCAGCCCCGTCTCGTGAACGTCCTCGCCGGTGATGTCGAGACCGAGGATCGAGATCGGCATGTGCCGGCCGCCCTCGAAGATGCTCTTCAATTCGTGCCGGCGCACGATCTTGCCACGCCCGACGCCATTGGCGTCGGTCAGCACTATGTCGAACGCTTCGATTTCGGGATGGGCGTCGAGAAAGGTCTGCGCCTCGGCAGGCGTCGAGCCCGAAGGTGATGTCATAATGGCGTTCAAAATTTGCTTGTGCGCTTCTCTCATGTGCAAGCTTGTCTCATGCCGCGAGCCTTGCCGCAACCGCGCCGAAGGCGGTGATCAGGCGGTTGACCTGGGTGGCGCTGGTCGCCGGCGAGATCAGCATCATGTTGTGGAACGGCGCAATCAGCACGCCGCGATTGACCAGTGCGACATGGATAGCCGCTTCGAGCTCCGGCGCGTGCGCTGTTTCCGCCTCGCCGCCATTCCTCAGCGGGCCAGGTGCGCAGATGAACTCGACGCGCGCGCCGACTCGGGCAACATGCCAGGGCAGGCGGCAACGGTCGATGACGGCGGTCAGCCCTGCGTCGAGCCGCCGCGCCAGATGGTCCATATGGTCGTAGTTCTCCTCGGTCATCACCTCTTCGAGCGTGGCGCGCATTGCCGCGAACTGCAGCGGATTGGCCGACAGCGTCGTACCCATGCCGGAATAGCCTGGTTCCTTGGCGCTGATATAGTGGGTATAGCGGCTGGCGACGTCTTCGCTCATCCCCCACACGCTGGCCGGCACGCCACCGGCGATTGGCTTGCCGAGCACGAACAGGTCCGGCTGCAAGCCGTGTTTCCTGGTGTAGCCGCCCGGACCGGTCGAGATCGTGTGCGTCTCGTCGATCAGCAGCAGGGTGCCGGTTGCGCGGGTGAGACGGCGTAGCGCGTCGTGGAAGCCGGGTTCGGGCAGCACCATGCAGGAATTGGTCAGCACCGGCTCGGTGATGACGCAGGCGATATCCTTATTCCGGAGCACGGCCTCGAGTGCCGGCACATCGTTGAACTCGATGACATCGGTCGTCCGGGTAAGGTCGCGGAATTCGCCGGCCAGTCCCGGCCGGTTGGCCGGTCTGCCGCCGACCAGCCGCACCATCGTCTCGTCAACCGAGCCGTGATGGCAGCCGTTGAAGACCAGGATCTTTTCCCGGCCGGTGATGGTGCGGGCGACGCGCAGCGCAAAACGATTAGCATCGGTCGCCGTCGTCGCAATCTGCCAGAACGGCAGGCCGAAGCGCTGTTGCAGCAACGGGCCGATCGCCACCGCATCTTCCGAAGGCAGCATGTAGGTGAGGCCGTGTCCGGCCTGCCGGCGGATGCCGCGCGCGACCGGCGGCGGCGAATGGCCGAACATCGAGCCGGTGTCGCCGAGGCAGAAATCGTCGAGCCGGTTGCCGTCGATATCGGTGATGATGGCGCCTCTGGCGCTGTCGACCAGGATCGGAAACGGCGTCGGCCAGTCGTTCATCCAGTGCATCGGCACGCCGCCGAAGAAGCCCGGCAGGCCATTGTCGGCCTTCGCTGCCGATTTCGGCCGCGCCTTACGGAAGGCTTCTGCTTCGGTCTCGCGCAAATCGGCGATGCGGGCGGCGCTAATGCCGCCGACGGAAGTCTTTGAATGGTCGATTGTATGCATGAAAGCCCCTCTCATACGTCACTCTGCCAATCGGCGTGCGGAACCGCAATTGGCCGCACAGTTGTCCTGCATTGGTTCAGCGGCCACGGTGAAGAGGACGGGCGCTTGACCTGAGCGCATCCTCCAGCATCAATGCGGATAGGGTTTGTGGCTGGGGAAAGAAAGATGCGGACGATCTTCTGTGCAACAACGCTGCTGTTATCGGCCGGCTCGGCCTTCGCCACCGGCGGCATCTGGTGCTCGGCCGAGGATGCAGCGGTGAAATTCCAGGTCGAAGCCGGCGTCACCAGAGGCATGGGCGGTCCAACGTTCAATTTCCGCGGCGATCTCGAAATTCTCGGCAGACCCGTCGGCGACGATTTGCGCAAGACAGTGTTCGAGGATTCCAACCTCACGCAATACTGGCTCGACGGCAAGGAATTGCGGCTGCTCGTCTATCGCGAGCACGAGGTCGCAAACACCTACAGCTCTGTCGAACTGACGATCGTGACCAAGTCCAGTGAAGAAGGCAACTATGACGGGCGCTATTCGCTCGCCATCTATGAGGGCACGGCTGACACGGGTGGCGATGGCATGCCTGCCGCGTTGACCGGCAAAGTCTCCTGCGGGGCCGAGTAGAGAACTCCCGGTTATGCGGAAATATCGATGACGCCGCAATCGCCGGCGGCACTGCCGAAGGCGACGCGGCGTTCCTCCCTATCCCACATCACCGAGGTGATGGCGCCCTTGCCCGGTCGGCGCAGAAGCACCTCTTTGGCGTCAGCGAAACGCACCGCCATCACCATGCCGTCGTCATAGCCGATGGCGACGACATCCTGGCTTGGATGGCAGGCGACCGAGGTCACCATGGCGTTGCCGCGCGTGCCGAGTTCCAGCGGCGCCTTGCCCATCGGCCCGTCCTTGCCCGAAAACGGCCAGACGATCGCCGCCGGTGCGCCGGAACTGGCCAGCCATTTTCCCTTGGCGCTCCACGACAGGCTTTTGACTTTGCCGGGATAGCCGCTCATGCGCATGTGCTTGCCGTCGGCCAGCTTCCAGCCATGTAGGGCGTTCTCCTGCATGGTAGTGACGAGGAAGGCGCCATCCGGCGAGAAGGTGATGCCGGTATGGGCGCCGGCCCAGTCCAGCTCGACTGGCTTGCCGTCCGCCGCCGGAAAATGCAGCGTCGCGCCATTGTAGCGGGCGACGCCGAAGCGCATGCCCTTGGGCGAGAACGCCAGCCCTTCTACCGAACGCGGATGCATGAATTCTTTAGTCTTGCCGTCGGCAAAGCGCACAAAGGCGATTTTGCCCGAGGCATAGGCCACGGCGCCTTGTGGTCCGGCGGCGACGCTGGTGATCCATTTTTTCCCGGCGCTTGCCAATTCTGACGCATTGCCGCCGGCGATAACCGAAAAAATCTTGCCGTCCTCGCCGCCGGTGATCAGCCGGTCGTTGGCCGCATCGTGGAACGCGGCGAGCAGCCCGTCATTGGCATGCGCCGTCTTGTGGCCATGGTCCAGCCGATGGATTGTGCCGTCGGCCAGTGCGAAATGCGGTACGTCGCCAAGGAAGACGGCGGCGATGCAATGACCCTGGAGATCAAGTGGGGCGACTGTGGGCATGGCTATCGTGGTTCACAGCTAGACGGGATTGCAGGGGCGGTTCAGGCGGCTTACTCGACGTTTGCGGTTCCGGCAACCATGAGGATCTGCATCGAAACCACAATTGTGGCGACTCCGATCGTCAAAACAGTCCCTTGGCCCGCAGACCAGCTGCGAAGGTCGCCAATGGCATCACCAAGGTCAAATCCTGGCCTTGGAGGCTCTCGGCACCATAGCTGGCATACAACCGTGCTGCCCGCTCGTTCTTGGCGTCGATGATGAGCAGGATGCCGCCGCCCTCACCTGCAAGCCGCAGGCAGCGCAACGCTGCGGCGGCTAGCAGCTGACCTCCGAGCCCTTGCCCGGCGACGGCGCGGGCGGTCGCAAGCCGGGCAAGCTTGAAGCCGGAACCTCGTGTCGCGCCAAGCCTCTCGTCATGGCGTCGGGCACTGCTTCATGAGCTACAGCGGAAGGGGCGATTGTATAGAAACCGAGGAGCCGGTCCGAAGCCGCGTTGTCGATTGCACAGAAGGTCTTGGCCGCGTTCTGATCGTGGCTCTGCCGCGCGAACCGCCGCAGAAATCGTTCATCTGCGCATCACCGCAACCGAAAGAAGCCCGATCGTGGCGTTTCGCAATCGACTCCTCGTGCCAGAACGGAAGCGTCACACAGTATCCGGCAAGGCAGCGATCGCCGCTCGCAACCTAGCGTTGGATTTCGGCGGGTTCTCAAGTAGGTCAAGGATGCGTGTGAAGTCGCGGTTGGACGCCCTCATCACCTCGGCAGCTTCGATCACGGCCTGCGCTTCGGGTACGATCTTGTCGAGGATGAAATCGGCCATGTCCTTGTGCGACAGCGCAGCTGCGCGGGCGATGATCGCCTTCTGTGCCGGTGGAATGCGTATCTGATAACGTTCGGTTTTATTGTCGGCGGATCTGGAGATAATCTGTCCTCTTTTGCACTTCTGTACACATGATATGTGTACAGAAGGCAGTAACCAACCCCTATTCGGTCCGTTACGCCTGGCAGGCGTCGAAGCTCTTCTTAAGGCGCTCGGCATCGAGCTCGCGGCCGATGAACACCAGCCGGCTCTCGTGCTTCTCGCCGTCCTTCCAGGCGCGCTGGTGGTCGCCCTCGATGATCATGTGGACGCCCTGGATAACGTAGCGCTCGTCATCGCCCTTGAGCGCGATGATGCCCTTCAGCCGCAGGATGTTCGGGCCTTCCACCTGGGTGATCTTCTCGATCCACGGGAAGAACTTCTTCGGGTCCATCTCGCCGCCGCGCAGCGACACCGATTGCACCGTCACGTCATGGATATCGGAAGGGTGCGTGTGATGATGGTGGTCATGCCCGTCATGGTGATGATGCCCATCATGATCGTGATGGTCATGGTCATGATGATCATGGTCGTCATGCGCCTCGAGGAAGTGCGGATCGTTCTCCAGCGCTCGGGAAAGATCGAAGGCGCCACGGTCGAGCACCTCGGACAGCGCCAGGCCGGCGCGGGTGGTGCGATGAATCCTGGCCGCCGGGTTTATCGCGCGGATCGTCGCCTCGACCTTGCTCAGTTCCTCCGGCGTGACGAGATCGGTCTTGTTGAGCACGACGACATCGGCAAAGGCGATCTGGTCCTCGGCTTCGCGGGAATCCTTCAGCCGCAACGGCAGGTGCTTGGCGTCGACCAGCGCCACCACGGCGTCGAGCCTGGTCTTGGAGCGCACATCGTCGTCCATGAAGAAGGTCTGCGCCACAGGCACCGGATCGGCGAGGCCGGTCGTCTCCACCACGATGGCGTCGAAACGGCCCGGCCGGCGCATCAGCCCCTCGACAACGCGGATCAGGTCGCCGCGCACCGTGCAGCAGACGCAGCCATTGTTCATCTCGTAGATTTCCTCGTCGGATTCCACGATCAGCTCGTTGTCGATGCCGATCTCGCCGAACTCATTGACGATGACGGCGTAGCGCTTGCCGTGGTTTTCCGAAAGGATGCGGTTGAGCAGCGTCGTCTTGCCGGCGCCGAGATAGCCGGTGAGAACGGTTACGGGGATCTGCGTCGTCTGTGCATCGCTCATGTTGGGCCTCGAAAAGGATTGTTGGCTCCATATAGGATGTGTGCCGTGCTTTTGCACGCGGCAAACCGATGGGCCAAACACCAACATTGCCGGCTTTCCCAACATCGCTGAACTTTCATTAGCGCTGGCGGATTTCACTGCCTAGATAAGAACAAGGCAGCTTGCTCGAAAGAAACCAAAAGAGGCGCCGAATGTCCGACAAACC
>NZ_RZSW01000740.1:0-2365 GCF_003997375.1 Mesorhizobium sp. M5C.F.Ca.IN.020.29.1.1
CCACGGACTCGGCGCCCGGGGCATCGCCGGCCGGCGCAACAACCGCGCGCAGCGGCTCGGCGGCCGATCTCTATGGCGCGGCGCTGCAGGCCGGGCTGAATGGCCAGAACCTCGATCCGAACGGGCAGCGCTCCAAAGAGGACTTCTTCAACGCCGACCTCAAGGAGCTCGGCTACCTTCCCAATCAGGGCGTGCCGCAGCAATCCCTCTATGAGCTCAAGCGCGGTTCGGTGATCCCGGCCACGCTCATCACCGGCATCAACTCCGATCTTCCCGGACGCATCACGGCGCAGGTGAGCCAGAACGTCTACGACAGCGCGACGGGTCACCGCCTGCTCATCCCGCAAGGCGCCAAGCTGTTCGGGCGGTATGACAGCAAGGTTTCGTTCGGCCAGTCGCGCGTGCTCGTTGTCTGGACGGACATCATCTTCCCGAACGGATCGACCTTGCAGGTCGGTGGCATGGCGGGGACTGACGCTCAAGGGTATGGCGGCTTCAACGACAAGGTGAACAACCACTATCTGAAAACGTTCGGCTCGGCGGTGCTGCTCGCCATCATCGGCACGGGGATCGACATGGCGCTCCCCGAAAGCTCGACGCTCGCCACGCAGGACACGGCCTCCGATGCGGCGCGGCGGAATTTCGCGGAGACTTTTGGCCGCGTTGCCGAGCGCACCATCAACAAAAATCTCGACGTCCAGCCGACGCTGGAAATCCGGCCCGGCTATAAGTTCAACGTCCTCGTTGACCAGGACATTATCTTTCCGGGTGCCTATCGCGGCTGAGATCCGGCTCGCTCGATGAAAAACGGGCAAAGCTTCGGCCGATCGAGCGGCGAACTGGCGTCAGTGCGGGCACTGACGGGATGTGGCCGAGCACATCGAGCAGGGTCGAAAGCGCCGTTTGCTGGGCGAGCATGTCAATCATTGCGATGACATAAGCGATTCGGGTAGGCCCCGCGGTATCGCAAGCCGCGACAGCCCGCGACTTGCGCCATTCCTCGTACCTGGCCTCGGCGAGGTCGCGCAGGCGTCGATGCGTCCTGATTGCCTCGATCGTGATCTGTTCAAGATCCCCCTTCGGGAGAGTCTCGGTCAGGCCGATCACCGGCCTCAAGGTGATGTTGTGCTCTATCTGCACGGTTGAATTCGTATCCGCAACCATCCCAAACTCTTCGAAAGGGGTTCCCGTTAGCCCGCGCAAATATCGAGCCGAACCCTGCTCTGAGCGCCCATCCCCTTTGGACGAGTAGGCTTCTCCACGTTTATTCTCATTGCTCATTTACATACGATAGATGATGGTAATCGCCCTCCTGCTCCCATTGGCGATCTGGCGCACTATGACGCCGATTTCTCAACCGGGTTTTTGTAGAGAATACTCCGTGGTGAAATACTCGACAAGAGGCTGCTCTCTCGTGCATGGAAATACGAGAGGTGTTTGCGCTCAACCTGAAGGCTCTTCGACAGGCCAAAGGCATGTCGCAGGAGGAGTTGGCGCACCTTGCAGATATAGACCGCACCTATATCAGCTCGCTGGAGCGGAGCGTCTACAACGCAAGCATTGACGTTGTAGATCGCCTGGCGAATGCGCTCGAGGTGGAACCCGCCGATCTGCTCAAAAGCCCCGCCGCAGGTCGCAAAGTACGATCGGCGAAAAAGTAGGCGTTTGACAAATAGAGAAATTAAGAAGCTCAAAGTGTAAATCACGATGAGCATGGATGTTCGCAACCACGTCGGCCGCAACTTCGCCCGCCTGCGTCGGGAGAAGAGCCTAACCCAAGAAGAGGTCGAAGGCCTTCCGGGTTCAGTCAACGGTAATCCAGTAACCAGTAGCCTCGAGCGAGGTCGGAGAAATCCAACAATGATAACTCTCTCTGAACTGGCCCAGGAGCTCGACGTACGTCATGTCGAGCTCGTCAAGCCCGACGACGCCGCTTGAGCATCTGCCCGCGAGGATCATGATTCTCTCCGAGGTCGGCACCGAGCCGCTGGATAGAGCCCCATGGGGGAAGATCGACTGACAAAACTGCTGTTGCCTGACCGCATAAGAGTTCGCTGTTCTTGCGCTCTTGTGTTCGACCCATCATGGTTCCCTAGATCAGCTTGAGCTTCGTTGCCAGCGCCGTGGCCTGCGCGAGGCTTCCCGCGTCGAGCGTCTTGCGAGCATTGTTCAGGTGAAAGTTCACCGTCGCGAAGGACATGCCCTCGATCGCCGCGATTGCTCTCATCGATTTGCCTTCGGCCGACCATTTCAGGCAAAGAGCCTGCCTGGCGGTGAGCTCGGCCTGAACGCTCGCCGTCGGCTCGACTTCCTGTTGTTCGAGCCTTGCGTGGAGGAGCGCCACGGCTGTTACAGCCGCCAGCTG
>NZ_RZSW01000741.1:0-2361 GCF_003997375.1 Mesorhizobium sp. M5C.F.Ca.IN.020.29.1.1
TTGGTGCTGCTGCCGCTCAGGACGTAGTCATCGAGCCTGAACAGGAGACGGTCATCAGGGAGTACGTGAAAAAGCAGCCGCTCGCCTCAGTGAAAATCCCTGGAGTGGAGCTCAATATCGGCTCAACCCTGCCCGAGACGGTCGAGCTTCATGAAGTCCCCGACACAAAATACCGCACCGTTGTCGTCGACAACCGGACCGTTGTCGTTGACCCCGGCACTCGCAAGATCATCAAAATAATTGAATGACCAAAGCGACTGGGAGGACAGCCCGCCGCGCCGAAAGGTGCGGCGGGCTTTTTTTGATCAGCTTATGGAGCGAAGTTGCCGGTGATGACGGCGAGAAAGAAAGCAACAACTCGGAACACATGCCAGCTACAGTCAAGCCGAGGCCGATTAACACAGCCCACGCAATCAGCCTACCGTAATTTCTCTCCGGCAGTTTCTTTCCACTTCGGTCGTTATCTTGCGGTTTAGCGAACAATCCCTCGTTATCATCCGATGCGGCAGGCCACTGCGCTTGCGCGGGCATCTCCGGCCCTACGAATGGAGCCATGCGCCATCGGCTGTTTTGGCGTCGAAAGCTACGGGCACGCTGTGAATCACGCACGCTGCCGCCAATATCTCTTCCAACTCGTGGTCGGTTGCGTTGCAAGCCGGCATGAGTTTCCGAAGGGCGCAGATTGCCTGTGCGATCGATAGGAAGCGGGCCTTGCCTATGGAAAGAACGTAGACTTCGGCGACTGTTTCTACCGTGACTGTGGGAAAAGAGTGAGTCATCGAGAATTCCTCCCAGAAACCCTGACCAACACGATTTCCGGCCAAATGTGGCGGCCTTCAACGCTCTGTCTGATTGCGCAGGCTCGCCGCCATTTCGGCCATTGTCTGTAGGCAATTCATTGAGTTGCGATCCTAGAGAGGCCGGCCGACGCGGCTCATTGCGCGTGCGATCGCAAGCTGCGCCTCGAGCTTGGCATTTTCCTTTTGCGTCATGTTGTCTGCGGAGATCAGCCGGCGTAGCGAGCGCATGATCTCTCCACGGGCCCAGCCCGCTTCCAGCATGCAATCGACGATCGCCTGAAAGCCTGGCTCCATGGCCTTCTGACAATCGATCTCGCGATCGGGATATTCGCCGGGTCGTTTCGGCGGATTTCTCACCCGGTGCCACTTTGTCCAGCTTGCGATTGTGATCCCGCAGGCCATCCCAGCACAGTCGGCAATCCAGTCGAATACATCCGGACCGCGCCCTATCAGTTGCGCGCCCTGAACAACTTCAATCGCCACGCCCGAAAAAGCGAGGAGAACAATCAGCTTTGCCTTGTGTTTCGTCCAGCCAAGACTTGCCAAGGCCGCCAAAACGGTGAATGCGGCGGCGTGGATGAGCTTGCCATGATGCGTGAAGCTCACTCCCAAATTCTGCAGGAGCCACGCCGGAAAAAGGGCGAGCAGCAGGAGAACGCCGGCCAACGCGGCAAGGAAAGCAACCCTTGCCACGATCGGATATGAGCCTGCGCGCAACAATATAGGTCAGCCCTTCATCCGAAGTTTGCAGAGGCCACTGCCAGCACGAAGCGGTCTAGAGCTGGGGCAGATTGTCAATTTCCAGCGGATCGGCGCATCAGCCGAATAGATGAAAGCTTTGAAGCTGCGGCCAAAGGAGGGCAAGATGCTATTCCCCTTCGGACTGGGGTCCTTACCAGCCGGCTAGGAGCTCTAGTCAGAGCAAAACGCTCCCCTCGGCACGGTGCTCGAAACAGAACCAGTGGGGCGTCTGCCTCGGCTTCGCAAAAGCCCATCCTGCATTCTTCCCGCAGCCAATGCTCGCACCTATGGTGCTGATGCCAGGGCGCGTGACGGGCTCCATTGCACTTGCAAGGCGGATCAGCTCGTCACTCATCGAATCTCACTTCAGTCGTGGAAGATTCGACAGCCGATCTTGACGAGCCCGGACGGCAAGAATCCACTGGCTCACGGAAAAAATTCCGGGGATGAACGGCTGATCGTGGCTCCCAGGAAGGTGGCCGGCGCCGCTTGGGGGGCGTTGGGGTAGATTGCCTGTAGGGCGCCGGCCTGGCGGATTGGGGTCCGCCGCACCAAGAAGCTAACAGAGCTTGCGACCGTGGATATGGCGTGATCGCGGAAGTACCGTGCTTGGAGTATGTTCCTATCCAGCCGTGTTAGCGCGATGGCCGACAAGCCGGCGACAACTTACATCGTGAGTGTCTTCGAGAAACCGCACTGGCGAACGGTGCTGACCACGAAGGACAAGGCCAAGGCGGAAGCTATGGCGAGATCGGCGAGAAGGTTCAGATCGAAGAGATCACGCCGAAGGAGAAGCGCTAGCCGGTCAGCTTAGTGAAGT
>NZ_RZSW01000742.1:0-2359 GCF_003997375.1 Mesorhizobium sp. M5C.F.Ca.IN.020.29.1.1
GCTCGGGAAGGCGCGGCGGAAACGCCCGCATGCCCGACTTCTCGATCAGTTTCAGCTCTTCAGGCCCAACTGGACGCCAAAGCGTCACCGTGTCGATTTGTTCGTTCATGGCCGCATCATGTCTTTGACGGATTTCAGAACCACTGGGACGGGATAACATGCATTCGCGGACAAACCGAGCGATTGCGGTAACCGGATTGCAAGAGCGCCCTGTCATGGTGCATCTGTGCAAGACCGTTGCGGCTGATACGCGACGAAATGCAATGTGATTTTCGCGGCAGACCGGCCATCCCTAAATAGCGCCGGGTTTCTGCGGGGAAACGGGGAAACGGCAATGTGCGGTATCGTAGGAATTGTTGGTCATTCGCCGGTCGCGCCGCTCATTGTCGACGCGTTGAAACGGTTGGAGTATCGCGGCTACGATTCGGCCGGCGTTGCCACTGTCGAGGACGGCCAGCTCGGACGCCGTCGCGCCGAAGGCAAGCTGGTCAATCTCGAGCGCCGGCTGAAGGACGAACCGCTCAATGGTATGATCGGCATCGGTCATACGCGCTGGGCAACGCATGGCGTGCCCAACGAGACCAATGCGCATCCGCATTTTTCCGATGGCGTCGCCATCGTCCATAATGGCATCATCGAGAATTTTGCCGAATTGCGCGACGAGCTGATGCGGGACGGCTACACATTTTCATCACAGACCGACACCGAGGTCGTCGCACATCTGGTGGGGCGCGAATTGGCCAAGGGCCTGAAGCCGGTCGAGGCCGCGCACCAGGCGCTGAAGCGGCTGGAAGGCGCCTTTGCGCTGGCCATCATGTTCAAGGGCGACGAGGACCTCATCGTCGGGGCGCGCAACGGCCCGCCGCTGGCCGTCGGCCATGGCGACGGCGAGATGTTCCTGGGCTCCGACGCCATCGCGCTTGCCCCCTTCACCAATTCGATCACCTATCTGGAGGACGGCGACTGGGCGGTGGTGCGCCGCAACGAGGTCGCCATCTTCGACATGGACGGCAGCAAAGTAGACCGCAAGCGCCAGCAGTCGCTCAGCACCAGCTTCATGGTCGACAAGGGCAACCGGCGCCATTTCATGGAGAAGGAAATCCATGAACAGCCCGAGGTGATCTCGCACACGCTGGCGCATTATGTGGATTTTGTCGGCGGCGTATCGAAGCCGCTCGACCTGCCGTTCGATTTCGCCAAAATCGACCGGCTGGCGATCTCGGCCTGCGGCACTGCCTATCTCGCCGGCCTGATCAGCAAATACTGGTTCGAGCGCTATGCGCGGCTGCCGGTCGACATCGATGTCGCTTCGGAATTCCGCTACCGCGAGATGCCGCTGTCGAAGACAGACGCCGCCTTCTTCATCTCGCAATCGGGCGAGACCGCCGACACGTTGGCCTCGCTGCGCTATTGCCGCAAGGCGGGCATGAAGATCGGCGCGGTCGTCAATGTCCGCGAATCGACGATGGCGCGCGAGTCCGACGTCATCCTGCCGACGCTGGCCGGGCCGGAGATCGGTGTCGCCTCGACCAAGGCCTTCACCTGTCAATTGTCGGTGCTGGCCTCGCTTGCCGTGCGGGCCGGCGTGGCGCGCGGAACGATCTCGCGGGAGCAGGAAACGACGCTGGTACGTCAACTGTCGGAAGCGCCGCGCTATGCCAACCAGGTCTTGAAGCTCGACGGGCAGATCGAAAAGGTCGCACGGGACCTCGCTCACTATAAGAATGTGCTCTATCTTGGCCGCGACACCAATTTCCCGCTGGCCATGGAAGGCGCGCTGAAGCTCAAGGAAATCTCCTATATCCATGCCGAGGGCTACGCCGCCGGTGAGCTGAAGCACGGGCCGATCGCGCTGATCGACGAGAACATGCCTGTCATCGTCATTGCCCCGCATGACCGCATCTTCGAAAAGACCGTATCGAACATGCAGGAAGTGGCGGCACGCGGCGGCAAGATCATCCTGATCACCGACAGTAAGGGTGCCGCACACGCCACGGTGAAGACGATGGAGACGATCGTGCTGCCGGACGTGCCGGAAATCATCTCGCCGATTATCTACGCGCTGCCGATCCAGATGCTGGCCTATTTCACCGCCGTGTTCATGGGCACCGACGTCGACCAGCCGCGCAACCTGGCGAAATCGGTGACTGTGGAATAGGCGTGGTTTAAAAATTTCGCGGTTCCAAAGCGGATTGCGGTTCATTAATGTTGCGCCGCAATCAGTGCTGCGGTGAACCATGTCCGATGCGCCCAAGACCTCAGGCATGACTCGGCTGCGGAATTACTTCCTGACAGGCTTTGTCGTCTGCGCGCCGCTGGCGATCACCGCTTACATCGCCTGGTCCTTCATCGGCTGGGT
>NZ_RZSW01000743.1:0-2359 GCF_003997375.1 Mesorhizobium sp. M5C.F.Ca.IN.020.29.1.1
ACCCTCCCCTTAAGGGGGAGGGGTATTTCAGACGAGGGAGAAAATCATGGTCGGCGCATCGAAATCGGAAACGGGAGGCGGCCCGATCCGCTACGGCATGGTCGGCGGCGGGCAAGGCGCCTTCATCGGTGCCGTGCACCGGATCGCGGCGCGTTCTTTGGCGACATCGGGAAAGTCAGATATGAATGGCAAGACAGCACCAACCCGTTGGCCTATCGGCACTACAACCCCGATGAGATCGTCTGCGGGAAGCGGCTCGAGGATCATCTGCGTTTCGCCGTCTCCTACTAGCACAGCTTTGCCTGGCCGGGCGGCGATCCTTTCGGGCGGCCAGACTTTCGAGCGACCGTGGTTCGGCGATACGATGGAGCCGCGAACTCAAGGCCGACGTCGCCTTCGAGATGTTCGCACCTGCTGGGCGTGCCATATTTCTGCTTCCATGATGCCGATGTGCGGCCGGAAGCTTCCACTTTTGCAGAGAGCGCCGCTCGGCTGGACGAGATAGCCGATTATTTCCAGGGCAAGATGGATGAGACGGGCACCAAGCTTCTGTGGGGAACGGCCAATCTATTCTCCAACAGGCGCTTCATGTCGGGCGCGCCACCAACCCCGATCCGGATGTCTTCGCCTATGCGGCCGCGACCGTAAAACAGTGCATCGACGTGACGAAGCGGCTTGGCGGCGAGAATTACGTGCTGTGGGGCGGGCGCGAGGGTTATGAGACGCTGCTCAACACCGATATAGCCCGTGAACTCGACCAGATGGGCCGCTTCCTCAACCTCTCGTCGATTACAAACATCGGATCGGTTTCACAGGCACGATCCTGATCGAGCCAAAGCCGCAGGAGCCGGCCAAGCATCAGTATGACTACGATGTCGCGACGGTGTACGGGTTTCTTAGGAAGTATGGGCTCGAGAACGAGGTCAAGGTCAATGTCGAGCAGGGCCACGCCATTCTTGCCGGCCATTCTTTCGAGCACGAACTCGCGACCGCAAGTGCGCTTGGTATCTTCGGCTCGATCGACATGAACCGCAACGACGACCAGTCCGGCTGGTATACCGACCAGTTCCCGAACAACGTGCCGGAAATGGCCCTGGCTTATTATCAGGTGCTTCAAGGGGGGTTTAAACTGGCGGCACCAATTTCGACGCCAAGCTACGTCGCCAGTCGCTCGATCCGCAGGATCTTCTGCTCGCGCATATCGGCGGCATGGATTGTTGCGCGCGTGGCCTGAAGGCGGCGGCGAAAATGATCGAGGACAAGGCACTTTCAGCCCCGCTGTAGGATTGTTACGCCGGCTGGGATTCGGCGGAAGCGAGGGCAGTGCTTTCCGGCAAGCGTACGCTGGAAGCGATTTCCGAGCGTGTCGTGAAAAAAAAGCGAGCCGCGGCCGCGTTCGGGCAGGCAGGAAGTTCTGGAGAACAGAGTCAACCGTTACGTGTGAGGCGAGTTTCTGCCGGGTGGCCTTGGCGGAAGATTACCTCTTGGCCACTCAAGCGCCAGAATCGATGGCATGAGAAGGCATAACGAAAGACTCACTGCGCTCGCTCACCCCGAGCCGACCATCGAGGCGCTCACGTCGCGACCAGCAGCTGAATCGATTGTCGATCTCCTGCTTTCACCGCCGCGAAGGTGAGGCCAGCGTGCCTTCGGGAGGCCGTTGGTCTTCCCTATCTGTTGCGACGGCCTGTCACCATCGCAGACCCGATGGCGGTGGTCTGGCCGCGGGACGGGCGAACTGCGCGCGCTCTCGCCCGGGTTTTCCTAAACAGTTGGGTGCGACCATCCTACCCTCCGACCTCGTGACGGATTCTCCAACATTCCGTCTTTCTCGAATTGACATAAGACGACGAAAGAGAGATAACAGTGGAACACCATTCCAGATAGGACCATATATTCCAAACGCGGTACCAAGCCGGGACTCTTCTTAGCCGACGGCCGTTTAGCGGCCCTAGATTTCGTTTGGGAAACTCGAAATCTGAGCGTGAAAGTAGCCCGAGTATGAAAGGTTTTTGAGGCCCTTTGCCTCAGCGTTGCTGCGGCTCCACCCAGCATAACTTGGAGAATAGACATGAAAGTTGGCTGCTTCGCCCTCGTTGATCCCTTCTCGCCGCTTGAGCACCAACTCGAGCGCATTTCTGCCCTCGGTTTCAAATATGCCGATGTGACCGATAACCATCCTGGTGGATTGCTTGGGCGTGAATTCGGCTTCAGTGCAACCGCCAGTCTCGATGACAATCCACGCGACCTCAATGACATGTTCGCCCGTTATGGCCTGACGGTCACGAGTGTGTGCGCTCACGCCAATCTGCTGGACGCTTCGGCACCGTCTCGGTACGGCAACGCAGAGGTGTCCAAG
>NZ_RZSW01000744.1:0-2358 GCF_003997375.1 Mesorhizobium sp. M5C.F.Ca.IN.020.29.1.1
AGCCAGCAGTGATCCTATTCACCTCAGGCTCGGAAGGCACGCCGAAGGCGGTGGTGCTGTCGCACAGAAATCTTCTCGCCAACGCCATGCAGGCCGAGGCCCGCATCACCATTTCGCCGGCCGACATCCTGCTCAACGTGCTGCCGGTGTTCCACTCGTTCGGGCTCACCGGCGGCACCATCCTGCCGCTGGTCACCGGCGTAAAACTGTTCCTCTACCCCTCCCCGCTGCACTACAAGCTGATCCCCGAGGTCGCACGCAAAGCAAGGCCGACGGTCATGTTCGGAACCGACACGTTCCTCGCCAATTATGCGCGCACCGCCAAGGACGGCGATTTCTCCAGCCTGCGCTTCATCGTCGCCGGCGCCGAGGCGGTGAAACCGGAGACGCGCCGCATCTACCGGGAGCGCTTCCAGGCCGAGATCATCGAGGGTTTCGGGCTGACCGAAGCAGCGCCCGTCGTTGCCGTCAACACCGCCATCCACGGCCGCGACGGCACGGTCGGGCGGCTGTTGCCGGCCATGCGCATGAAGCTCGAGCCGGTCGAGGGCATTAGCGGCGCCGGACGGTTGTGGCTCGACGGGCCGAATTTGATGATGGGCTACATGACATCAGATCGGCCCGGCGAATTGCAGCCGCTCGACGGCTGGCACGATACCGGCGACATCGTTTCGGTCGACCGCGAAGGCTTCATCACCATTAGCGGCCGGGCCAAGCGCTTCGCAAAGATCGCCGGCGAGATGGTGTCGCTGGGCGCAGTCGAGATGCTGGTACAGTCGCTATGGCCGGAAGAGCACCACGCCGTGGTGGCGGTGCCGGACAGGCGACGCGGCGAGCGCATCGTGCTGGTCACCACCGCTGATGAGGCCGACCCCGATGAATTGCGCAAATTCGGCAGACAAGCCGGTGCCGCCGATCTGATGGTGCCGAACGACATCATCAAGGTCGAGGAAATCCCGGTTCTGGGTTCAGGCAAGACCGACTATGTCGCGACCCGTAAACTGGCGATTGACCGACTGGGGCTCAGCGCGGCAGCTTGACGCTTAGAGCGCTTTTTGGTGGACCAAAACCGCGCTCTAACTCTTTGTTTTAACGCATTTTGCTGGGACGCCAAGCGAAGACGTTTGGCAGCAAATGCTCTAGACGACCACCACCGACAACAGCAGCATGAACCCGACCGCTATCATCAGCAGGCCCGGCCAATTCTGCGACAGGCCCAGGAAACCAAGCCCGCGTCGTCGCGGCTCAAGTGTCGGGCCTGGCGTTGCGAGATTTGGCGTCGAGCGATCCGGCGCCGCGCGAACAGGCGCCGGATCGCTGAGCCGCCCGCGCCTTAGGGCTGCGCCAGCCATGTACACAACGCCAGCGACAATGAGCAACGCACCGATGAGGACAACAGCCATTTCTTCTCACTCTTCTTCAGCTCCTGCGCCTGGCACAGCAGCTTGAGAGACCGGTGGCGAGGCGTTTTGCGAGGTCGCACGCCTCGCCCGCTGAGACAGAACGGTCAAGATGCCCGGCAGGTTCCCGCGCCAGGTGATCGTCGGAGCGAGTTGGCGACAGGTCTGTCAGCCGATGTCTGAAGGCGGCACCTTCTCGCCTTCGCGCTTGGCGCGCCTGGAATAGGCGCGCACGCTGAATGGCAGGAAGAGGAGATAGCCGGCAACAGACGCCGTCAGCGTGTACCAGGGGTAGGTCATCAACAGCAGGATGTAGAGAACGACCCCGAGGATGATCGGCAGCACCTTGTCGCCCGGGACTTTCAGGCTCTTGCCGGAATAGACCGGCAGCCGGCTGACCAGCAGGAAGGCCACCAGAACGGTGAAACCGGCGGCGATGAAGGCGGCAGGGCGGGACGGCTCCACGCCAAGCCGCAGGAAGAAGAGATAAAGCGGCAGCATCACCAGCACGGCACCCGCCGGCGCCGGCACTCCGACGAAATACTCGGTCTGCCACTGCGGGCGATCTGTTTCTTCGTCGAGCACGTTGAAGCGAGCGAGCCTCAGTCCGCAGGCGATGGTGAACAGGAGCGCGGCAATCCAGCCCGGCGAGCCGGCCTGGTCGAGCAGGAAGGCATAGAGCACCAGCGCGGGTGCGACGCCGAAATTGACGATGTCGGCCAGCGAATCCATCTGCGCTCCGAACTTGGACGTCGCCTTCAGCATCCGCGCCAGGCGGCCATCGATGCCGTCGAGGAAGGCGGCGAGCAGCACCATCACCACTGCCGGCTCAAAACGGCCTTCGAAGCCGAAGCGGATGCCGGAGAGGCCGGCGCAGATGGCGAGCACGGTGACGAGATTGGGCAACACCATGCGCATCGGGATTTCACGGATGCGCATGGTGTTGCCCAATCTCGTC
>NZ_RZSW01000745.1:0-2342 GCF_003997375.1 Mesorhizobium sp. M5C.F.Ca.IN.020.29.1.1
TGTCATCGGGCAATGAATATTCCCTGATTGTGGGCATCGAAAATTCCCTAGTTGTCGCTGCTGCCGCCAGTTCCGGGACGCGTCCCGGAACTGGCGGCTTTCGCTCCGGCGTCGATAGTCCGTCCCGATTTGATCGGAATCGGAGCGTCGCTGGTGGTCCAACTTGGAGAACTTCTGATGATATTGGATCTACACCGTCAGGGCCTGTCCGTGACCGCAATCGCCCGGCGAACGGGGCGCGATCCCAAGACGGTCCGCAAATACATCGAGCGCGGGCTCGAACTCCCCGCCTATCGCCCGCGACAGGCGGGGCGGCCAAACAAGATCGCGCCCTTTGTCGACTATCTGCGCGAACGGGTCTCGGCCTTTCCCGATTTGAGCGCTGTGCGCCTGACGCGCGAGATTCGTGAGCGCGGCTATGACGGCGCCTACACCGCCGTGAAGCGCTTCGTGGCCGCGATCCGACCGCAGGAGCAGGTGCGCCCCTTCGAGGTGCGGTTCGAGACCCCGGCCGGATATCAAGCACAGGTCGACTTCGCGCGCTTCGTCACCGAGTTCACCGACGCGCCGGGCGTGATACGCATTGTCTGGCTGTTCTCGCTTGTGCTTGGCCACTCGCGTTACATCTTCGCCCGCTACGTCATGCACCAGGACCTGCAGACGTTGCTGCGCTGTCATATGCAGGCTTTCGACGCAATAGGAGGAGTGCCGATCGAGATTCTCTACGACAGGATGAAGACGGCGGTGACCGGCGAAGATAACGAAGGCCACATCATCTACAATCGCTCGCTGCTGGCGCTGGCCAAGCACTTTGGCTTCCAGCCCAGAGCCTGCCGGCCGTATCGCGCCAAAACCAAGGGCAAAGTCGAGCGACCATTCCGCTATATCCGCGAGGACTTCTTCCTGGCCCGCAGCTTCCGCAATCTCGACGACCTGAATGAGCAATTGCAAGATTGGCTCGACACCGTCGCCAATGCTCGCCTGCACGGCACCACGCAACGCATCGTCAGTGAAGCCTTCGCGGCAGAGCAGCCGGAACTTCAACCTCTCCCGGCAGTTCCCTTCGACGCGCTTCTCAAGCTGGAGCGTCGCGTCAGCCATGATGGTCTCGTCTCGATCGGCGGCAACTACTATAGCGTTCCCGATCGCACCCGGCGCCTTGTCGAGGTTCACCAGCTTGCCGACTGCATCCGCATCCTGGACGAAGGCAGGCTGGTCGCCAGCCATCCTGTGCTCGAGGGGCGCCGCCAATATCGGATCGATCCTGCTCATCGTCAGGGGGCAGTTCGCCACGCGGCGAGGAAGAGCGCCCCGGATATCATTGTCGGTCGTCTCGGCGACCATGTCGCCCGGCGCTCGCTCGACTTCTATCAGGCCGTCGCCGAGCGACTGGCCGTCGCGGGGAGCCGGTCATGACCATGCACGCATCCACGATCGACAGCATCAGGAAGAGCCTGGTCGGGCTGCGTATGCCGCGGGCGCTCGAAGTGCTTGACGCGACCCTGCGGCGCATCGAGCAGGGCGAGATCGACGGCATCCAGGCCTTCGACGAACTTCTGATGGAAGAACTAACCCTGCGCGAAAGTCGGCGCATCAAGGCTGCTCTGATGATGGCGCGCCTGACCACCATCAAGACGCTCGCCGGCTTCGACTTCGCTTTCCAGCCATCGCTCGATAAAAACCGCATCATGGCGCTGGCCGAACTGAAGTTCATCGAGCGGGCGGAGGTAGTCCATCTTCTCGGCCCGCCCGGCACCGGCAAGAGCCATCTGGCAACCGCGCTCGCTGTCGAAGCCGTCAAGGCCGCAAAGAGCGTCTACTTCTCAACGCTCGCCGACATTATCGCCTCGCTCGCCAAGGCCGAGCGCGAGGGGCAGCTGCGCGAGCGTATCCGCTATCTATGCCGCGCCTCGCTGCTCGTCGTCGACGAAATCGGCTATCTCCCGGTCGTGCCCGGCGGCGGCAATCTGTTCTTCCAGCTCGTCAACGCCCGCTATGAAAAGGGCGCCATGATCCTCACTTCAAACCGAGGATTTGCCGAATGGGGCGAGGTCTTCGGGGACCCTGTCGTCGCAACCGCACTTCTTGATCGCCTGCTTCACCACGCCGTCGTTATCCAGATCGAGGGATCAAGCTACCGCCTTCGACAGCACGCCGATCTCGTCCCCGAGCACGTTCGATCAAAAGCACATATCAACCCGCCTCCGCCGCCGAAAAAACGCGGCCGGCGCCCAGGAGTGAAATCCGACGATCAAGATGCCGGCTGATCACCGGGCCACTTCACCTGTCAGGTAGGGAAAATTGGATGCCCACATTCGCGGAGACTTCGGTGCCCATTGACA
>NZ_RZSW01000746.1:0-2333 GCF_003997375.1 Mesorhizobium sp. M5C.F.Ca.IN.020.29.1.1
CTTGGGCTGTACAACGTCACAGCAGGGCCGGTGGCGACTGATACTGGCGTTCGCGCCGCGACATCCTCCTTGATGTCGGCTGTTGAACTCATGATGATGATTCAGGGCCTCAGCCTCCCTACCACTAAAATGGTGGAATCCATCGGCTCAGGCGTCAGCCCGTCCGTCTACCGCTCATATTCTTTTGTTTCGGGAGACACCATTGAGCATGTCGTGATCGCGCGGGCCGGCGAACGGGCCATGCTCCAACTTATTCACACTGCCGCTGGCGCAGCATACACGGCCAACTTCAATCTCGAAGAAGGCGTGGTCGTAAGCACGTCCGGCGCGAACATCGTCAGTGCCAGCATCTCCGCCCTTGGGGGCGGCTGGTTCGAATGTAAAGCCGTTGTTCTGGTGGCGTCAAACGTCACCAATAACGTGCAGGCCCGCATGTCGGCGGCAGGCAATCTCCCCTATGCCGGGGACGGCACGAGCGGCCTGTACATTCGCAGCATCATGCTGCGCAGGCAGGGACTGACGGCCAACCTCTTCCCGAGCAGCGATCCGGCCAACGCAGCGTTCACCAAACAGAACGTCACGGTCACCCCTACGACCAGCCCAAATGCCCCATCGCTCATCACCCTCCCGGATACGGTCGAAGAACTCTACATTCGTGCGATTGGCCGCATGTCGGCGACGAAACTCGTCGAGCCGAGCGGATCGGCCAGCCCTTCGGTCTACCAAGCCAAGAGCGCGGTCTTGGGTGACGCCGTCGTCTGGAAGGTCATCGCCAAAAAGGCCGAACGCTATCGGCTCAACCTGTTCTCCAATAGCGCCGCGATCTTCAACTGCACGTTCGATCTCGAAAACGGCACCGCAAGCGGCACCGGTGCGAGCATCGTCGCGCTCGGCAATGGCTGGTATGAATGCACGGTCACTGTCACAGCGACGGCCTCGGCTTCGACGAACTGGCAGCATCGCATCTTCGCAGCCTCCGGTACGCACCCCTACGTCGGCGATGGCGCATCTGGTCTCTATGTTCAATCGTCCAAGCTCCACCTCAACGGCGGCGCGAACCTGTTTGGCGATTCTGAAAATCTCTCCACTTCCGCGTGGACCAAGAGCGCGGGGGTAACGACTGTCGCGAATGCAGCTCTTTACCTTGGCCTTCTGGCCAATGGGGCTGACATAGGTGGCGATCCTTACGAGGACGGTTCCACAGAACTGATCGCGCTGAAGTGGGCTGCGCTAGGCGACAGCATCACGATCGCCGGTTTTTATACCAGCGTCATAGCCAGCCAGACTAGGATGGTGCTGACAAACCTCGGCGTCAGCGGCGCGTCGCTCGGTCAGTCGACGACAGCATACGCGAGCTTCGGCATTTACAACCAGATTGCGAACATACCGGCAGACAGCGAGGTCGTCACAATCGCGGCAGGTATCAACGACTTCGGAGCCCAGGAGGTCGTCCTGGGTGTGCTGGGGCAGACCACGACGGCCACCTTCTACGGAGCTCTCTGGGCCGCCGTCGTCGCCATCAGGACTCAGGCACCGAACGCGAAGATCATTTTCTTCGTCCCGTACAGCGGCGACTCCACCCACGCCACCCACAGGATCATGAGGACCAACGGGCAGGGCAACACTCTGGATCAATTCATGAGGGCGGTGCGCGAGGTGGCCTTGCTGACCTCGTGCGCCTATCTGGATGTCGGCGGCGAGAGCGGCCTCGGCTACTTCATGCCTGCTTCATACACTTCAGACGGCCTCCACATTAACGCCGCGGGCGGCCTGAGGTACGGATCCTATTGCGTCGAGGGTCTTCGCCGTCTCTCGCGCGCGGGCTACTTTGGAGCGTGATCGCGTCTAGACCAGTCGGATCGTATATGGCAGACATTCGCCGATGCGCCTCTTCTCAGCTATCCTTGCAATTCGTCGTCGGTTTTGGTCTTGGATCGCCACCGGCGCAGCCAAGGAGAATGCCATCATCGGACCTCGAACGCGGTTCGGTGCCGGAGCCGAAATCTTTAACATCCATGGCGACCGTTCACGGGTGAAGATCGGAGCCGATAGCCATCTGGATGGGCATTTGCAGGTCTTCGCGCATGAAGGTCGAATTGAGATCGGGGACTGGTGTTACGTGGGAGCAGGATCAACGATCTGGTCATCTGATCCGGTCGGGATCAAGATTGGCAAAGGGGTGCTGGTTTCTTCGGGGGTTGCGATCCACGACACGAACTCGCATCCGATGGATCATGAGAAGCGTTTCGCACAGACAGTGGCGATTTTTCGGGCCGGCCATCCGCGCGCCGATCCGGGCATCCGTTCCGCCCCGGTCACTATCGGCGATGACG
>NZ_RZSW01000747.1:0-2327 GCF_003997375.1 Mesorhizobium sp. M5C.F.Ca.IN.020.29.1.1
GCCGAGGTCAGTCCCAACGTCAGTTTCAAGGTCGATTTCATGCCTTCCTCCCATTTACGAAACGCGTCCGGATGACGGTTTCAAAACCTCAACCCCCCTCCTCAGGGGTCCAAACATGGCGACGCGGTCGAGCGTCGGGTGTTTAGTAATTTGTTTAGTGGTGCAATTTTTTACTAAACAAGGCAAGCGAATTCGTCGCTGCGCTGCAGCATGGCGCATGGGTTGCTTGGTTCAGAAAAGGCGGGTGTCAGATCGTCCGGCGCGCGGGCGCCGGCTCATTTGACCATTTTGGTGCTCACCGTCACCGGCCGGATCACTGGGGCCGGCGGCAGCAGGGCGCGGATATCGGCGAAGGGGAAGATCGGTTCGAAGCGGAAGGCCTCAGCGAAGGAACCGGCCGTGCCATTGCACTGGCCGGCGCGAAACGCGTTCTGCGTGCGCGCCGCATCGACGAAACGTTCGGGATCCTGCGACTGGTGTGCCCGGATCGCCATCGCCTTGAGCTCGAAATGCCCGGAGATATCGACATAATGCGTCGGCGAAAAGCCGGTGCCACCGAGCGTATCGGCATGCAGCACCGGGACAGTGAAGGATGCCGCGATGCGCAGGCCGTCCGACAGCGCACGGTGGTCGCCATGGTAGTCGTTCGGCGCATGGGTGATCACCAGATCCGGCTTCAGGTCGCCAATCAGCGCCTTCAGCGCCGCGATTAGCGCGGCATCGGCAACCAGCGTGCCATCCGGAAAGTCGAGGAAGTGCGGAGTTGCGCCAAGCAGGTCCGCCGCCACAGCCGCTTCCTCGCGGCGGGCGCGGGCGAGTAATTCCGGATCGCCCTTCCCGCCCTTGGCGCCGTCCGTGGCTATCGCAAAAACCAATTCTGCGCCTTGTGCGGCATAGGCCGCCATCGTACCGAACATGAAGATCTCGATATCGTCCGGATGCGCACCGAGCGCCAGTATCTTCACTCTGCATTCTCCCTGGAACTGGAATAACGTGGCCGAACGGAATTCTGCTCGCCCAGCTCCCCTATGCAAGCTGTTCATGCAACGATGCCGTTGTCAAAAGGCTGGGCGGATCGCGCCGACGCATTATTCGCAGATACTCGGGCCAGTGATCCTGGGCGCGTTCTCCAGAAATATCCAGATCTTCTGTCGCCAGATCTTCTGTCGCCCGATCTTCTGCCGCTTGTCGGCCTCGCCGTCATTGGCGGCTTCGGCCTTTTGACGATGGTGCGCGAGGATGTGAGGCTCGGCACGGTGCGCTGGAACCCGTTCTCGCGGACCCGGCTTTGAGTTGGCCCGCCCCCGGTTGCGCGGCGACCGCCACCGCTGATATGCGGGCGCTGCGGATCCGCCGCAATTGGATGGATGCATCCTTGGAACAATGACCAGAAAACCCTTGCCGGAGCTTCCGGTCTCCGCCGTGCTGCCGGCGCTCAGCGAAGCGCTCGGCCAAGGCAACAGCGCCGTGCTGGTGGCGTCGCCCGGCGCCGGCAAGACGACGCTGGTGCCGCTGGCGCTGCTCGACGCGCCATGGCTCGGCACGGGAAAGATCATTCTGCTCGAGCCGCGCCGGCTCGCTGCCCGCGCTGCCGCCCGCCGCATGGCCGAGCTGCTCGGCGAGGAACCCGGCGAAACAGTCGGCTACGCCATGCGCATGGAAAACCGCACTTCTGCGAGGACCAAAATCCTCGTCGTGACAGAAGGCGTGCTGTCGCGGATGATCCTCGACGATCCGGAGTTGCCCGGTGTCTCGGCGGTATTCTTCGACGAGTTCCATGAGCGTTCGCTCGACGGCGATTTCGGGCTGGCGCTGGCGCTCGACGTGAAAGGTGCGCTGAGGCCCGAGCTGCGATTGCTGGTCATGTCGGCGACGCTTGACGGCGGGCGAGTCTCGCGGCTGCTTTCCGGCGCCCCGGTGATCGAGAGCGAAGGCCGCGCCTTTCCCGTCGACATCCGCTACGACGAGCGGCCGGCCGGCATCGCCATCGAAGACGCCATGGCCAAGGCGATCCGCACGGTCCTTGCCGATGAGAGCGGCAGCGTGCTCGCTTTCCTGCCCGGCCAGCGCGAGATCGAGCGCACCGCCGAGCGGCTGCAAGGCCGCGTCAGTGCCGACACCGATATCGTGCCGCTCTACGGCATGCTCGACAACAAGGCGCAGGACGCCGCGATCAAGCCGGCGCCGTCCGGCCGCCGCAAGGTGGTGCTGGCGACCTCGATCGCCGAGACCTCGATCACCATCGACGGCGTGCGCGTCGTCATCGATTCCGGCCTGTCGCGCCTGCCGCGCTACGAACCGGCCAGCGGCCTGACGCGGCTGGAGAC
>NZ_RZSW01000748.1:0-2325 GCF_003997375.1 Mesorhizobium sp. M5C.F.Ca.IN.020.29.1.1
CACAGAACCAACAAAGCTTGTCGCAGTAGGAGATGTGCAGGTAGAGCGAGATCTCGTCGCCATCATCGAGCCCCTGCAGCCAACCACGATAGACGGCAGCATCAACGCCTGAATGAAAATGCGGCGCGGTCGGGTAACTGGTGTAGCGGGGGACATTCTCGCCAAGTCTGGCAGCCAATTCCGGTCGCATGTCGCCTTCCATCATCCTTGCAAGGCTGAATTCTGGCTCCAGATCCGCACCGTCGCCTTGATTTCGGTCAAGGCCCTCTGCGGACAAACTGCCGCAAGGGATTTGCAGCCGCTGGTGTTATCTTGCCGGCACCTTTGATCCGTCGGGACGATTATGATGACAGTGCGGGAGGACGTTCACAGTGCCGGCATTCCAGTACTTTGCCAGTCTTGCGAGGCACGGCATCGCGGAGTCTGTGGTGCGCTCGATCCCGACCAGTTGGTCGCACTCGCCAAGACCTCGTCAAAACACAGGGTTGAGCCCGGGATCGAACTGATCGGCGACGCCGAGACCGTCGACAGCTATTCGAATGTGCTTTCGGGTGTGGTCAAGCTGACAAAGAGCCTTTCCGACGGTCGCCAGCAGATCGTCGGCCTCCAGTTTGCGCCCGACTTTCTGGGACGGCCGTTCAAGGTGGAAAGCGCGATCAACGCGGAAGCCGCAACCGCCGTTTCCCTGTGTTCGTTTCCGAAGGCCGCCATCGAACGGATGATGAAGGAATCGCCGGAACTCGAGCATCGCCTGCTCAAGCAGACGCTGAACGAGCTCGACGAAGCACGCGACTGGATGCTGACGCTGGGGCGCAAGACCGCTTCGGAAAAGGTGGCAAGCTTCTTGCTGATGATCGCCAGGAATATCGATCCCACGGCCAAACCTACCGCAAGATCGGCGACCTTCGACCTGCCGCTGACACGCGCCGACATCGCCGACTTTCTTGGGCTGACGATCGAGACGGTGAGCCGCCAGCTGACCAGGCTAAGAACGGACGGCGTGATCCGGATCGAGAACAACCGGCATGTGACTATCGACAGCCTAAGCCGACTGGAGCGACGCTCCGGCGCTTAGATTGCGCCTTGGTCGATGATCCCGATCGCCGGCAAGACATGCTCGCGTTCAAATGCGATGTGACGGCGCATGCTTTCGAAGAAGCCACGCAGCATGAAGCCGACCGCTTCGGCATTCTCGACTGTCTCGCCATGGCCGATCGCCAGCAGGATTTCAGTCACCTCCCCGGCAAAGCATTCGTCTTCGACGTGTTCGGCGCGCAATCGCCGGGTTGAGGCAAGGTTGGCATTGCTGCCGCCTGTAGCGGCCTCATAGGCGGGAAAGATGATCGTTTCTTCATATTGATGAATATTGCGCAACAACGGAACGATTGCGTTGGCTATGCCAAGGCACTTCAGGCGATCGACATTCGGCAAAGCGTCCGCGATTTTCTCCAGAGCATCACAGAGCTGCAGTTTTTCCCTGTGCGCGCGCTTCATCACTGCGCTTGGGATTGCCTCTCTGCCGGATCGGCCAGCTAGCATCGAATTCTCGCGGCGCACTTCGAACAGCGACGATCCCCGCCCTTTCTCTTCGTTCAATGGCCGCCTCCCACTCGTTCGCAAAACCAACGCTGCCCAATCCAAAACCATGCAGCTTTGATTTGGATCAAGGCGGCGACGATGTAGCCGCGGAATTGGTCTTGCTGCGGATTGGCGTCCGCGCATCGGGATCAGCGGTCGGGGACATGTCATGAAGTTCGGCACAGAAATCGTCGCTTTGGGCCTTTTCGCTTTTCTGGCGCTGGTGGCAGCCGGCTTCGGCGTGGACGAGCCGTTTCGTCAGCACATGTGGGTGCTGTTCTTCGTGCTGCTTGGCTTTGTCGTCGTCCTTCTGCGCAACACCAGCTTTGAGGCAACGGCCCCGATCGACCCTGCGGCATATATGGACGGGCCGGTCCGCTACGGCGCCATCGCAACTATGTTCTGGGGCGTCGTCGGCATGCTCGTCGGCGTGATTATCGCACTGCAGCTTGCCTATCCGGATCTAAACATCGAGCCGTGGTTCAATTTTGGCCGAATGCGGCCATTGCACACATCCGGCGTCGTCTTTGCGTTCGGCGGCAACGCGCTGCTTTGCACCTCCCTGTACGTCGTACAGCGCACCTGTCGCGCCCGGCTGTTCGGCGGCGACCTCGCCTGGTTCGTGTTCTGGGGTTATCAGCTTTTCATCGTCATGGCCGCGACCGGCTACCTGCTCGGCATCACCGAGAGCCGCGAATATGCCGAGCCCGAATGGTATGTGGACATATGGCTGACCATCGTCTGGGT
>NZ_RZSW01000749.1:0-2324 GCF_003997375.1 Mesorhizobium sp. M5C.F.Ca.IN.020.29.1.1
GGGGAGGTTCCACCAAGCCAGGATGGTCGGCCTCTGGTCGGAATGGCGCCGGCGATCAACCAACACGCCCCGTCTCGACGGGGCTATCCTTCCCCGCCTGGCGGTGAAGGGACCCCGAGAGGGAGGAGCCCATGACAACGGTCGCGACCCAGATCAAGCTGACGCCTGAGCATAATGCGCGTCCGCGCGCCTCGGTGCGTTCGCGCCTGCAGGACGCCCTGCCGAAGATCGTACTGGCGCCAAGCTTTGCGATCACCATCGTCTTCGTCTACGGCTTCATCCTGTGGACGGTCTATCTGTCCTTCACCAACTCCAAGACCTTCCCGTCCTATGCCATATCAGGGCCGCGCGCCTATCAGCGGCTGTGGCGCTGGACTTTCGAGAGCGACCCGCCGTCGAGCTGGTACACGTCGATCACCAATATGGGCATTTTCGGCTTTCTCTACATCTTCATCTGCCTGGCGCTCGGCCTTTTCCTGGCCATCCTGCTCGACCAGAAGATCCGCGGCGAAGGCATGTTGCGGCCGATCTACCTTTACCCGATGGCGCTATCCTTCATCGTCACCGGCGTCGCCTGGAAATGGTTCCTCGATCCCGGCCTCGGCCTCGAGCAGACGCTGCACCAGTGGGGCTGGACGAGCTTCCATTTCGACTGGATCAAGAACAAGGATTTCGTCATCTATACTGTGGTGATCGCCGGCGTCTGGCAGGCGTCCGGCTTCATCATGGCAATGTTCCTCGCCGGCCTGCGCGGCATCGACGGCGAGATCATGAAGGCGGCGCAGATCGACGGCGCCACCACTTTCCAGCTCTATCGCCGGATCGTCATCCCGCTGCTGCGGCCGGTGTTCCTCTCGGCCTTCATCGTGCTCGCCCACCTCGCCATCAAGTCCTACGATCTGGTCGTAGCGCTGACCAGCGGCGGGCCGGGCGGCTCGGCCTGGCTGCCTTCGAACTTCATGTATGAGTACACCTTCAAGCGCAACGAAATGGCCGTCGGCTCGGCCAGCGCCGTGATCATGCTGATGACCATCACCGCGATCATCGTGCCCTACCTCTATTCCGAGCTCAGGGAGCGGCCGCGATGAGCGTCATTGCCACGCCTGCTCGCCAGAGCACTGGCGGCATCAGTGCCAGGACGGTCAACCGCATCGTCGTCTACGGCCTGCTGGCGCTGTTCGCCCTGTTCTACCTGATGCCGCTGTTCGTCATGCTGGTGACTTCGTTCAAGACGATGGACGAGATCCAGAACGGCAACATGCTGGCGCTGCCGCAGGCGCCGACCTTCGAACCATGGCTGAAGGCGTGGGGCGAGACCTGCGTCGGCCTGACCTGCGCCGGCATCAAGGGCTATTTCTGGAACTCCATCAAGATGGTGGTTCCGGCGGTGCTGATCTCGACATTGCTCGGCGCGCTCAACGGCTATGTCCTGACCAAATGGCGCTTCCGCGGCCACACGCTGGTTTTCGGGCTGATGCTGTTTGCCTGCTTCATTCCGTTCCAGTCGGTGCTGTTGCCGATGGCGACGATCCTCGGCAGCCTCGGCCGTTTCGGCGTGACGCTGCGAAACGCGACGGGATTTTCATTCGGCTTGGGCAATCCGACGGTCAACCTGGTCTTTGTACACGTCGTCTATGGGCTCGGCTTCACCACCTTGTTCTTCCGCAACTATTACGAGGCCTTCCCGACCGAACTGGTCAAGGCGGCACAGGTCGACGGCGCCAGCTTCTTTCAGATCTTCCGGCGCATCATGCTGCCGAATTCGATGCCGATCTTCGTCGTCACCGTCATCTACCAGTTCACCAACATCTGGAACGACTTCCTGTTCGCCTCGGCCTATGCCGGCACTGGTGACGCGATGCCGATGACCGTGGCGCTGAATAACGTCGTCAATACCTCGACCGGTGTCGTCGAATACAACGTCAACATGGCAGCGGCGATGATCGCCGCACTGCCGACCCTGCTCGTCTACGTGGTCGCTGGCCGCTATTTTGTGCGCGGCTTGATGGCCGGCGCCGTCAAAGGATAATCGCATGGCTTTTCTCGAAATTGATGGGCTGAGGAAGCGGTTCGGATCGGTCGAGATCCTGAAGGGCATCGACCTCGATCTCGAAAAGGGCGGCTTCCTCGTGCTGGTCGGCCCGTCCGGCTGCGGCAAGTCGACATTGCTCAACACCATCGCCGGCCTGGAAACCATCACCGAAGGCGAAATCCGTGTCGACGGACGGACGATCAACGATCTCCACCCCTCGAAGCGCGACATCGCCATGGTGTTCCAGAGCTACGCGCTCTATCCGAATATGACGGTCGCGGGAAACATTGCC
>NZ_RZSW01000074.1:0-16699 GCF_003997375.1 Mesorhizobium sp. M5C.F.Ca.IN.020.29.1.1
GGGGCACGGCGCCGGCCGGCATTATCCTGCAGCGGCCCGACCCGATTCTGGCCGTCGGCGCCATCGTCGCCGAGTTTCTCTACGATGTCAGCATGCCGCTGGTCGTCTGCGACATATCAGGCATTGTTTCCGGCGACCGGATCGCGATCGGCCTTGGCGAGGATGCGCAAGCGATCGTGAGCAGGATCCAGCCGGCCATCGGTCCCGCCGCGCCACGTCGCCAATAGGCCGCAGCCAGCGTCTCGTCGCGGCCGAGCCCCAGCGTGCTGCGCCAGTGTTCGCGAACGATCCTCGCGGCAGCCGCTTCCGCCGCGAACCCAGCCGAACGCCGAACCGTTTGCATGCGGAGGAGATCCCGGTCCTCCTCGTCCCGAAGACAACAGCCCGCACGGCATCGAGCTCAGATTACCCTGATCGCCGCAGCGCCACAGCCTCAATTGCTGGCGCGACCTCTGTTATCCCGGAAGTTCCGTTCAGATCTCCGGGATGCTTTCCCTGAAGATCACCTGCAGCCTCGGCTGGTGCAGCTCGTAAGGCAAGCCCCTGACCGCATGGGTCAAGGTGTTGAGCGCTTCGCGGGCTTCGACGCGCGGGTTCTGGTCGATGACTGCGTCGAGCGTGCCGTCGAGCAGAAGCTCTTTGGTGCCTTCCGTCACCTCGTGGCCAAGGAACACGGTCGACAGTGCGCGCCCACGCTCCTTAAGCGCGCGAGCGATGCCGGTGTTGCCGGCACCGACATTGTAGATCGCGGCCAGGTCCGGATGCCGGTCCAGCAGGGCGGAGGCCTCCGCATAGGCCTTTTCCCGGTCGTCCAGCATCTCGCGCATCTCGACGATCTGCAGATTGGGCGATTCTTCCGTGAGGATGTGGCGGAACCCCATCTCGCGTTCCTCATGGCCGCGATAGGAGAGCGAGCCGGCGAACAGTGCGACCTTGCCCGGACGATCAGCGCCCATGAAGCGATTGAGCAAATAGCCGGCGAGGCGCCCGGCGGCGCGGTTGTCGATGCCGATATAGGCGACCCTCGGCACATGCAGGATGTCGGACGCGATGGTGACGACCTTGACGCCGCTGGCCGACAGCGAGCGGATCGCCTCGCGGACGGTCGGATGGTCGAGTGCGATGACACCCACGCCTTGCGTCTGGCCGTGCAAGTCCTGCAGCAGGCGGGCGAGCCGGTCGGGATTGAAGCCTTCGATCGTGGCGACGCGCACATCGAGGTCCGGTCGCGACTGCGCTTGCGCCTCGATATGCCGGTGCAGCATCTTGATGAAGGAATTGGTGCCGGCGGGCAGCGCGAAGTCGAGCCGCATGACATCGCCGCGCAGCGCGGTGCGCGTGGTCGGGCCGTTCGAATTTTCAGCGATGTAGCCAAGCCGCTGCGCAGTCTCCAGCACGACTTCGCGGGTGCGCGCCCTGACCCCGGCGCGGTTGTTGAGCACACGGTCGACCGTGGCGGCTGAAACGCCGGCTTCCCGGGCTATGTCAGTCAGGGTGGACCGCACTGTCGATCACCTCATGCTTGTGCGCTACAGGCGCATCAAAAATCGCGGATTGATGGATCGGACGACGGCTTCATCCCCATCCGCGATTCTGATGGGAAATGATGTATCCGGCCTTGGCCGATGCGCAAGCCGGTGGGCTACACCAAATCGTCGAGCCGTGTCGAAAAAGGTCGGCGCGGCACACGGTCCCCTCAAATTCAGGCAGTGAGTGTGGTGTGATGATGTTGGTGGACGGCATTTTTCCTCCCCTTGCGGTGGTATGATGTATTTTGAGTATTTATGATGTTGACAGCCTTCCCATAGTGCCGTCAATATCCATCATGGGCCGTGGAGGAACAAGGCCCGAGGGAGGACTTCCAATGTCTGATATGATCGGCATGTCGCGGCGCCGTTTGCTGGCGTCCGGTGGAAAGGCGGCCGTGCTTGTTGCCGCCGCAGGTATTGCACCGAAATTCATCCGTCCCAGCCGCGCCTATGCAGCCGATGCGCTCGCGCCGGGCATGATCGGCGGCCCGACGGGCTTCGACGGCTCGGAGCGTTATCAGTATGGGCCTGATACGCCGGAAGGCCGCGCCATCGAGGCGGCAAAGGCGATGAAGGGCGCCGGCAAGGCGCCTGCCAAGATCGTGCTCGGCCTGTCCGACGGCTCGATCGGCCAGTTGACGCAGCCATTTCCTGCCGGCGCGCCCTCGATCAAGGACCTGTGGGAGAAGGAGACCGGCATTCCGCTCGAGATCGTCGGCGTGCCGAATGGCCAGGAGTTCACCAAGACGATGCAGGACGTCTCCACCAAGGGTGGGGCCTATGACATCTACGCGGTGGAATGGAACCGTCTCGGCGATCTCGCCGAAACCGGCGGCATCCTGAAGCTCGACGACTTCGTCGCCCAGTACAATTCGGAATGGGACGATCCCGAGCGCGGCTATGTCAACGGCGCCAAGGGCGTCTCGCTGCTCAACCAGTATCGCGGCTCGACCTATGGCGTGTCGCTGGATGGCGATTTCCAGACCTGGGTCTACCGCACCGATTTGTTCGGCGACGCGGCCGAAAAGAAAGCCTTCTCCGACAAGCATGGCTACGAATTGGCGCCGCCGAAGACCTGGACGCAGCATGACGAGATCGCGGCCTTCTTCCAGCGCCCGGACAAGGGCTTGTTCGGCTCAACCGATCTGCGCAACCAGGGCTGGGGCTATACCAATTGGTATCAGCGTTATGTCTCAATGGCTTCGCCCAATCAGTTCCTGTTCGACGAGACCGGCAAGCCGCTGATCAATTCGGAGCAAGGCATCGCTGCGACCAACGAGTACATCGCCTCGCTGGCCCATCATTCGCCGGACGCGATCTCCTGGGGCTGGCCGGAGCAGTACGGCAATTTCGCCAAGGGCGGCGCCGCCATGACCTGCGCCTTCTCCAACCTGCCGAAATTCCTCGACAATGCCGGTAACAAAGATTCGCAGGTCACCGGCAAGATCGGCTCGATGCTGCCGCCCGGCCGCGAGATCGACGGGAAGCTGATCAGCCGTTCGGTGCTGTGGCTGAACCTCTCGGCTTCGGTCTCCTCGCAGGCCAAGAATCCGGAGGCCTGTTACCTGTTCCTGCAGTGGCTGGGATCGAGCCGGATCTATGCCTGGATGACCGCCAATCCTGGCGGCTATTTCGATCCGTTCCGGCTGTCGGATTTCTCCGACCCGTTGGTCCGCCAGACCTATCACGCCTACCACATGGATGTGGTGCGCGAGACGGTCGCCCGCACCGTGCCGACCATCAACTATCCCGGCGCCACCGCCTTCCACAATGCGCTGGACGAGAACCTCGTCGCAGCACTTACCAAGGCCAAGACCGCCGAGCAGGCGATGGCCGACACCGAGGCCGAATGGAAGAAGATCGCCCGCCGCACCGGCGAGGAGAAGCTTCTCGAAGCCATCAAGACCAACAAGGAAGCCTGGCCTACTGTTCTCGATCCGGTCAGCTGATCCTGCTCCCTGAATCCGAATGGAGGGGAGGAGTGATTGCTCTTCCCCTCTGCAAACGATGACCCCAGCAAAGCTGCAAGATGAAGCGTTCCGTTCCTTTCGAAATATTCCGCTATGCAGCGATCCTTGCGGCCATGGCGGTGACGCTGGTGCCGATCCTGTGGATGGTGTCGATGGCCTTCAAGCCGATCGCCGAATGGTCGGCGACCGGCGCCCACCTGACCTGGTGGCCGAAGAACCCGACGCTCAGCAATTTCCGGTTCGTCTTCGGGGAATCGACCAACAATCTGATCGTCGCGCTCGACCGCACCGCGCTGAAACCGATCCTGTCGTCGCTGCTGTCGGCCACGTTCGGCACGGCAATCGCCATGTCGGCCGGCACGGCAGCCGCCTACGGACTGTCGCGCTTCGGCTCGGGCCAGAATCTGCCGCTGGCGCTGATCCAGCTTCGCCTGTTTCCGCCGATGGCGGTGATGACCCCGGTCATGATCATGTGGGCCTTCCTCAACTTCACCGACAGCTGGTGGGGACTGTCGCTGATCTACGGCATCGTCACGCTGCCTTTCGCCTTCTGGCTGATGAAGACCTTCTTCGACGACATGCCGCGCGAGATCGAGGAAGCGGCGCTGGTTGAGGGCTGTTCGCGGTGGCGCGTCTTCACCCGCATCACGCTGCCGATGATGCGCGCACCGCTGGCCAGCGCCGCGCTGTTCGTCTTCATTCTCAACTGGTCGGACTATCTGATCGCGCTGCTTCTGACGACGCGCGAATGGGTGACGGTCCCCGTCTACATGGCCTCGCTGTCCTCCTCGATGACGGGACAGCTCTACGGCGCCAAGGCGGCGCTCGGCCTTATTGCAGCGGTGCCGCCGGTCATCATGGGCGTCGCCATCCAGCGCCATCTGGTGCGCGGGCTGACCTTTGGGGCGCTCAAGCAATGAGCGCGGTGACTGCGACGATTTCGGAGGAAGTGATGAAGGCCGTCCAGGCAAAGCCGGCCTTGCGGGACGAAGGGGCAAAGCTCGGCTTCCGGCTGACGCTGCCGGCGCAGATCCTGGTGCTGTTCATCGCCGTCTTCCCGCTGCTCATGCAGCTCTATATTAGCCTGACCGACTGGTCGCCGCTGTCCGGCCTCGGCTGGTGGAACGCCTGGTCGCTGTGGAACAATTTCGCCAACTACACCGACCTTGCCGCCGACGCGCGCTTCTGGAGCGCGCTGAAGCGCACGGCCATCGTCATGATCATCTGCGTGCCTGCGGAATTCCTGCTCGGCCTCGCGCTCGCCACGCTGTTTGCCGACGAGTTTCCGGGCAGGCGGGTATTCTATTCGATCCTGCTGATGCCGATGATGGTGGTGCCGGCGGTGGCCGGCTACATGTTTTTCATGCTGTTCCAGTCGGGCGGCCCGGTCAACGACATCCTGTCGGCGCTATCAGGCTTTCCCGTCACGATCGCCTGGCTTTCGGACCCGACGCTGGCGCTCATCGCCGTCATGGTGGCCGACATCTGGCAGTGGACACCACTGATGTTCCTCATCCTGCTTGCCGGCCTGGTCGGCGTGCCCGAGGACCAGATCAAGGCGGCGACGCTGCTCGGCGCCAATCCCTGGCAGCGCTTCGTCACCATCGTGCTGCCGAAGATGAAGACGATCATGATCGTCGCGCTGGCGATCCGGGTGATCGAGAACTTCAAGATATTCGACACGCTCTACATCATGACCGGCGGCGGTCCCGGCGTCGCAACCGAGACGATCTCCGTCTACATCTACAAGCTCACCACCCAGGACCTGATCTGGGGCTATGTCGCGGCGATCGCGCTGGCCATCCTGATCGTGCTGTCCATCGCAGCGGTATTTGCCATGAAGCGCATGGCGCGGGCGCGGGAGGTGCTGGCATGAGCGCCATCCATCTGCAGAATCTGGTCAAGAAGTTCGGCGACTTCACCGCGCTGAAGACGATGGATCTGGCCATCGCCGACGGCGAGTTCATGGCGCTGCTCGGGCCGTCAGGCTGCGGCAAGTCGACGACCATGAACATGATCGCCGGCATGGAGGAGCCGACCAGCGGGAAGATCCTGTTCGGCGAGCGCGACATGACCGGCGTGCCGATGGGACGGCGCGGCGTCGGCTTCGTCTTCCAGAACTACGCGATCTTCACCCATATGAGCGTGCGGCAGAACCTCGCCTACGGCCCGAAAATGCGCGGCGCGCCAAAGGCCGAGATCGACCGTCGCGTCGGAGCCATTGCCGAGATGCTGCAATTGACGCCGCTGCTCGACCGCAAGGCCGACAGGCTGTCGGTCAACATATTGCAGCGCGTGGCGATCGGCCGTTCGGCGATTATGGAGCCGGCGATCTTCCTGCTCGACGAGCCGCTGTCCAATGTCGATGCGGCCTTCCGGGCGGTGATGCGGACCGAACTGAAGCAGTTGCAGCGGCAGTTCCGGCAGACCATGGTCTATGTCACCCACGACCAGCTCGAAGCGATGACCATGGCCGACCGCATCGCGGTGATGGACCACGGCGTGCTGCAGCAGGTCGGCACGCCGCTCGAGGTCTACAACGATCCGGCCAATGTCTTCGTCGCCCGCTTCATCGGTGCGCCGGGAATGAACCTGCTCAGAGGCAGGCCGGCGGAAAGCGACCGTGGGCTGGTCGTTGATCTCGGGCCGCTCGGTGTCACGCCGCCGCTGCCGGTCGAATTTACCGCCGCTGTGCGGGGCGTGCGGAGTGAGGTGCTCTACGGCTTCCGACCGGAGCAGGTGACATTGGCCGAAAGCGGCCGCGGCCTGTCGATGCCGGTGAATTTCGTCGAACGGATCGGCGCGCGTACCATTATCCATCTCGGCGACGGCGAGGCTGCGGTGAAGGCGGTGCTCGACAATGATGTGGGACTTTCGGTCGGGCAAACAGCTGTGATCGCACCGGCCGCGCAGTCGGTACGCGTCTTCGACGCCGCCACCGGCCTTGCCATGAAAGCGGGCTGAGACCATGGCCGATATCGTTTTCCGTAATGTGACGAAACGCCATGGCGCCACGATCGCCGTTGACGATGCCTCGTTCACGGTCGACGACAATGAGTTCTTCTGCTTCTTCGGTCCGCCGCTGTCGGGCAAGTCGACGATGCTGCGTCTGGTGCTCGGCTTGGAAACGCCTGACTCAGGCGAGATCCTGATCGGCGGCAGTCCGGTCAATACAATGTCGCCAGCCGAGCGCAACGTCGCCATGGTGTTCCAGAACCTGGCGCTGTTTCCGCATATGAGCGCGCGCGACAATGTCCGCTTCCCCTTGGTCGAACGCCGGGTCGCCGAGGCCGAAATCGAAAAGCGTGTCGCCGACGTCGCGGCCAAGCTGCATATCGGCCACATCCTGCACAAGCCGCCGGCGCAGCTTTCCGGTGGCGAGCGGCAGCGCGTTGCGATCGCCCGCGCGCTGGTGCGCGATCCCAATGCCTATCTGATGGACGATCCGATCTCGGCGCTCGACGCCAGGCTGCGCGAGGAGACGCGCGTCGAGCTGAAGCGCATCCAGCGCGAGCTCGGCAAGACGCTGATCTATGTCACCCACGACCAGGAAGAGGCGATGTCGGTTGCCGACCGCATCGCCATCCTGGAGAACGGCAGGATCAGACAGATCGGCGCGCCGGCCGAGATCTATGACCGGCCGGCGAGCACTTATGTGGCGCGGCTGCTCGGTTCGCCGATGATGAATATCTTGAAGTCGCTGCGCGGCGAGGGCGGCGTCGAGGCGGCTGAAGGCGCGATCCGTATCGCGGACAAGGCTGCTCCGGCCGATGCCGTCGAAATCGGGCTCAGGCCAGAAGACATCAAGGTGCGGCCCTGGTCGGATGGGGAAATATCGGAGGGTGGAGTCTCAGACGGGCGCGCGGGCCGCCGGGCGCGAGTGTTCGAGGTCGAGCCGCTCGGCGGCTATACCGTGGTGACACTCGCTGCCGGGCAGGCGCGCCTCAGGGCACTGCTGCGCGGCCAGCCGGATATCAGGCCGGACGCGATGGTGGCGATATCCTGCGAGCCCGGCCGCGTGCATTATTTCGGGCAAAGCGGGGCAGCGCTGGGACGATGACAGCGGCCGCAAGAAACGAGCATCGGGAGAAAGACATTGACGAGCAAAGACTTCGAGCCGGACGTTAAAGTCCGCACCAGGGAGTACAAAATCGGCTGTGTCGGCGCCGGCATGATCATGGCCGAATGCCATCTTGCCGCATACAAGGACGCCGGCTTTCCGGTGGTGGCGATCGCCTCGCGGACCAAGGCCAGTGCCGAGAAGGTCGCCAAGCGCTGGGAGATCCCGACCGTCCACGACACGCCGGAACAATTGATCGAGGACGAAAACGTCGAGATCATCGACCTTGCCTTTCCGCCGGACCAGCAGCCGGCGCTGATCCGCCATGCGCTGAAGCAGAAGCACATCAAGGCGGTCCTGGCGCAGAAGCCGCTGGCGCTGTCGCTCAAGGATGCGATCGAGTTGCGCGACGAGGCGGCCAAGGCCGGCAAGATCCTCTCGATCAACCAGAACATGCGCTACGATCAGTCGATGCGCGTGCTGAAGCAGATCATGGACAGCGGCGCGCTCGGTGACATCGTCTTCGCCCAGATCGACATGCATGCGATCCCCCACTGGCAGACCTTCCTCGAGGACTACGACCGGCTGACGCTTGCCAATATGAGCGTCCACCATCTCGACGTGCTGCGTTTTCTGTTCGGCGATCCCGACGAGATCACGACGCTGACCCGCAAAGATCCGCGCACGCGCTTCGACCATTCGGACGGCATCACTGTTTCGACGCTGCGGTTCCCGTCCGGCGTGCTCGCCGTTTCGCTGGAGGATGTCTGGTCCGGTCCGCGCCAGGAGGGCTACAAGGACGACCAGCACATCAACTGGCGCGTCGACGGCACAAAGGGCGTCGCCAAGGGCACGATCGGCTGGCCGACGGGCGCTGCCTCGACGCTGACCTATGCTTCGACCGAGACCACCGGGGGCGAATGGATGACGCCCAACTGGGACACGATGTGGTTCCCGCATGCCTTCATCGGCGTGATGGAGCAGCTCCAGCACGCGGTGAAGACCGGCACGCCGCCGGCGCTGTCCGTCGCCGACAACGTCAAGACCATGGCCCTGATCGAAGCCGGCTATCGCTCGATCGACGAGGGCCGCACGGTCAAGCTTTCCGAAATCTCGACAAACTCAATCAACTGAATCGCTTACAGGGAGGACTTCACATCATGATGCAGGCAGGTATTTTCACGGGCTATTTCCCGTACAGCCTCGAGGAAACCGCGCAGAAGATCCGCGCGCTCGATTTCAACACGGTGCAGCTCGACCTCCATTTTAAGGATGTTGACCTGTCGGCCGGGCAGATCACCAAGGAAAAGGCCAGGACGGTTCGCGACACGTTCCGCGCTCACAATCTGCCAGTGTGCTGCGTGTCGGGCTACACCAACATCATCCATCCGGACATAGGCGAGCGTGATAGGCGCGTCGGCTATCTCAAGGAGATCATCCGCAGTGCGCGCGATTTCGGCTCGCCTTACGTGATCTCGGAAACCGGCACCTACAACAGCGAGTCCGACTGGGTGCATCATCCCAAGAACAAGACCGAGGAAGGGTTCGAGGAATGCCGCAAGGTCATATCAGACCTTGCCCAGACGGCCTACGATCACGGCGCGGTCTTCCTGCTCGAAACCTATGTCAACAATGTCGTCGGCTCGGTCGAGGAAACGGTGAAGATGTTCGCGCAGGTCGATCATCCCGGCCTCGGCCTGTTGATGGATCCGACCAACTATTTCGAGACGCACAACCTCGACAAGATGGACCAGATCCTGAACCAGGTGTTCGACACGCTGACCGACAAGATCAGAATAGCCCATGCCAAGGACGTCAAGCGCTCGGGCGGTGACAAGTCGGAGAAGCACGCCGACATCGGCGACGAGGACGCGCTGGAGAGCCACACTTTCCGCGGTGTTGGCGAGATCGAGCTGCCGGCGCCAGGCCTCGGTTCGCTGAACTACGACCTCTATCTCAGGCGGCTGGCCGAAAAGCACCCGAACATCCCGGTTATCATCGAGCATCTTTCGGAAGATGACGTGCCGCGCGCCAAGAAATTCCTCGACAGCAAATTCCGCGCCAACGGACTGTGACGGCACGGTTCGGCTACCAAAAAAGGGAGGAAGAGAAATGTTGAAATTCGTGTCGAAACTCGCCGTTGCCGCGACCGTGCTCGCCGGCGTGACCATGGGCTCGGCGCTGGCGCAGGATGCTCAAAAGACGTTCTACCTGCTGTCGCATGGCGGCCCATCGGATGCCTTCTGGCTCGACTGGAATGCCGGCGCCACCAAGGCCTGCGACCAGCTCAAGGTGACCTGCAATATCTCCTTCAGCGGCGGCGACATGGCGGCGCAGAAGGAAGCGTTCAACTCGGCGCTCGCCGCCAAGCCCGACGGCATCGGCACCACCTCGGCGCAGCCAGGCCTGTGGACCGAGGAGGTCAAGGCGGCCAAGGCCGCCGGCATCCCGATCGTGTTCTTCAACACCGACGATCCGGCGACCGGACGGCAGGCCTATGTCGGCGCTGACCTCAAGGAGGCCGGCGCCATCTGGGCAAGATACCTGGTCGACCACAGGATGGTGAAGCAGGGCGACAAGGTGTTCCTGCCGGTCGAAGTGCCGGGAGCCAGCTACCAGCAACTCGAGACCGAAGGCATCGCCAGCGTGTTCGATCCGCTCGGCATCAAATATGACGTCGTCGATTGCGGCACCGATCCGGCCGGTATCATCGCCAAGATGACCGACTATATGGTGGCCAACAATCCGCCGGCGATCATCGCGCTCGGCGATTCCGTGGCGGCCAGCATCAAGCGGGTGTTCGACGGCGCTGGCGTGCCGGCTGGCAAAATCCCGGTCGTCGGCTGGGGCAATTCGAAGGAAACAGCCGAATCCGTCAAGGCCGGCTTCGTCAACGCAGCGGCCTGGCAGTTCCCTTCGGCACAGGGCTTCATGCCGGTTGCTTTGCTCGGGCTCGCCGCCTCGGGTGAGCCGATCGGCTACGACATCCACACGTTCAGCCTCTACGACGCCTCGAGCGTCGAACCGATCCTGAAACTCTACAACAAGTGATGGAAACTGACGTCCGCCGCGCAGGCGGCGGGCGTCACCCTGAGATATGGTCAAGCAGTCATGACAATCGCCGCAGAAGAGGAAATGCCGCGCTCCAAACGCAGGTCGAGCCTGATCCGCTCGCCGCAATTCTCTTCGCTCGTCATCCTGATTGTCCTGCTGGCGGTGTTCGCCGTTGCCGATGCCAACTTCCTGTCGCCGCTCAACATCTCCAACATGATGGCGTTCCTGCCCGAACTCGGCATCATCGCGCTCGGCATGACGCTGCTTCTCACCGCGGGCGAGTTCGACCTTTCGGTCGGAGCCGTGTTCGGGTTGGCACCGGTCGTGGTCATGCTTCTGGTGCAGAACGGCGGGTTTGAGATCGGCATCGCCCTGCTTGTCGGCCTGCTGCTCTGCATAGCGATCGGTGCGGTCAACGGGCTGATCGTCACCAAGATCGGCATCTCCTCCTTCCTGGTCACGCTGTCGATGCTGCTCGTGGTGCGCGGGGCTGCGCTCTACATCACGCAAGGCTTTCCGCTGAAATCCTGGGACCAGCCAGGCTTTTTCGTGACGCTGCTGGCCGGCAGCTTCAATATCGGAACGTTCCGTTTCTATACATCCTTGTGGTGGTTCATCGGCCTGTCGCTGCTGGCGATCTACGTCCTGCACTACGCCAAGCTCGGCAACTGGATAAGCGCCATCGGCTCGAACCGTAACGCTGCCGTGGCGCGCGGCGTGCCGGCCGATGCGGTCAAGGTCTGGCTGTTCATCCTGACGTCCGCGCTGGCCGGTCTCGCCGGCATGATCAGCGCGTTCCGCATCTCTGCCGCCTCGCCGGTGGCCGGCACCGGCTATGAACTCGAAGTGATCGCCATGGTGGTGGTCGGCGGCACGGCGCTGACCGGCGGGCGCGGCACGATCCTGGGCACGATCGTCGGCGCGCTGATGCTGCGCAGCATCCGCAACGGCATCGTGCTAATCGGCGTGCCGGGGCTCGCCTACAACATCTTCGTCGGCGTCATCATCCTTGCCATGCTCATCCTGCACGCTTTGCTGCAGAAGAATGCCGCCAGGAACTGACAATGGAAGTGCTTCGGTTGCAGAACCTGCAAAAGTCCTTCGGCAGCGTCCGCGCCCTGAAGTGCGCATCGTTCGCACTCAATGAAGGTGAAGTGGTGGCCTTGCTCGGCGACAACGGCGCCGGCAAATCCACCCTCATCAAGGCGATCTCCGGTGTGTTTCCCGTCGACCGCGGCGACATCTATGTGCGCGGCCAGAAAGTCTCGATCCGCTCGACGCGCGACGCGATGGATCTCGGCATCGAGACCATCCACCAGGACACGTCGCTGGCGCCGGACCTGAGCATCGCGCGCAATCTCTTTCTCGGTCGCGAACCGGTCAATCTGAAATGGCTGGGCGTGTTCGCGCCGCTCGATCTCGCCAAGCTGCGCGACGCCGCCGCGGCGCTGCTGAAGCGCGTCGGCATTTCGAAAAAGCTCGACGCCGATGCGCTGGTCAGCACGCTTTCGGGCGGCGAGCGCCAGTCGATCGCGATTTCGCGGGCGATGCAGTTCGCCGCCAAGGTCATCATCCTCGACGAGCCGACCAATAATCTCGGCGTCGAGGAAACACACGGCGTGCTGCGCTTCGTCAAGGAGGTGCGCGCGGCCGGCCATTCGGTGCTTTTGATCACCCACAACATCCATCACGTCTTTCAGGTCGCCGACCGCATCATCGTCATGCGCCGCGGCGAGATCGTCGCTGAGCAGACGGTTGCCGATACCGATCTGTTGACGGTGGAAAGCATCATTACCGGCGCCGATATGTCGGCCCTGCTCAAGGAGACGAGAGCGAAGTGAAGGAACTGGCCGTCACATGGTAGAGCTTTACGGCAAGACGCTGTCGCGCCGGCAGGTTTCGGAACGGTCCGGCATGCTGTCGCAATTCGCCGGCGTGCGGCTGATGACACTTGGCGACGGCGTGGAGCGCGGCATTCGCATGCTCGAATTCCGCACCGGCTCCGGCCTGCGTTTCACCGCGCTGGTCGATCGGGCGCTCGATATTGCCGATTGCGACTTCAAGGGCCAGGCGATCGGCTGGCATTCGCCGAGCGGCTTTCGCCATCCCGGTCTGCATGAGTACGAAGGCGAGGAGGGGCTGGCCTGGGCGCGTTCCTTCTCGGGCCTGCTGCTGACCTGCGGTCTCGACCATATATTGTTCATGAACGAGGTTCCCGCCGACAGCTACAATTATCCCCCGAAGAAAACGGTGCGCCATTCGCTGCATGGCCGCATCGGCACCATTCCGGCGCGCCTGACCGGTTACGGCGAGACCTGGGACGGCGACGGCTGCGTGCTGTGGGCCGAAGGCATCGTCCAGCAATCGACTGTGTTCGGCGAGGATCTGCATCTGCTGCGGCGGATCGAAGCCGATGTCGGCGGCAACGAGATCCGGCTTTCGGACCGGGTCTTCAATCACGGGTTCAGCCGGACGCCGCATATGTATTTCTACCACATCAATGTCAGCCATCCGGTGCTCGACGAGGGGTCTCGCTATCTGGCGCCGATCCGTGACGTTGTGTGGGCCGGGCATGCCGGCGAGCGCTACGAGGCGCAGAAGGTCGGCTACCGCACAGTGCCGGCGCCGCAATTGGGTTTCAAAGAGCAGGTCTGGCAGCACGAGCTTGGCGCTAACGGCGCCGGGGAAGTGCCGGTGGCGGTGGTCAACGACCGTCTTGGCCTTGGGCTGGAAGTCGTGACCCGCAAGGATCAGTTGCCTTGTGCCTATGAGTGGCAGAATTTCCAGGCAGGGCACTATGCGCTGGGCATCGAGCCGTCGACGCATCATGTGCTCGGCAATCTGGCGGCCCGAGAACGCGGCGAGATGATCTGGCTGGAGCATGGCGAGAGCCGCTCATACAATGCGGTGTTCCGGGTTCTCGATGGCACCGGCGACATCGCTGCCGCTGAAAGCCGGATCGCGGCGATCGCCCGGCAGCCGCAACAGGATTATCCGCTGCCGTCGGGCAATTTTCCGGTGCTCGGAGGCAGGTCGCGATAATGGCGAAGAGGATGCGAAACACCAGTTGGGAGGCTGAGTCCGATCGGAGCGGGGAGGGCTCTCGGGCCATCAGGATTTGGAGGTCACAATGGCTGGCACAGTGAAGCGCGACTACAGCCTGGTCGGCGAGAGCACACGCAGGGCGATCGAGACGGGGCTGGCTTCGGCCGAGTGGTATCACACCGACGTCTCCCGCAAGGCGATCAAGGAGTTGATGCAACGGTCGGATGGCCCGGCGATCCGCGACACGATCATCTGGATCGTCGCCATCCTGGGTTCAGCTGCCGGCGGCATTTATTTCTGGGGCACCTGGTGGTGCGTGCCGTTCTTCTTCGTCTATGGCGTCCTCTACGGCTCCTCCAGCGACTCGCGCTGGCACGAATGTGGTCATGGCACTGCCTTCCGAACGCGCTGGATGAATGATGTGGTCTACCAGATCGCCAGCTTCATGCTGATGCGCAATCCGGTGACCTGGCGCTGGAGCCATGCCCGCCACCACACCGACACCATCATTGTCGGACGCGATGCCGAGATCGCCGTGATGCGCCCGCCGGACCTGCTGCGCACCGCACTCGCTTTCACCGGTATCCTCGATTTTCGCTACTCGCTTCCGGCGCTGGTACGCCAGGCGTTCGGCAAACTGACGCCCGACGAGAAAAGCTACGTTCCCGAGATGGAACAGCCCAAGGCCGTCATCGCCGCGCGCTGGCATATCGTGATCTACATCGCGACCATCGCGGTCGCTCTTTACACGTGGTCGTGGCTGCCGCTGGTGCTGATCGGCGTGCCGCGCCTGTACGGCACCTGGCACATGGTGCTGACCGGCCTGCTGCAGCACATCGGCCTGGCCGACAATGTGGTCGACCACCGGCTCAACACCCGTACCGTGTACATGAACCCGATCAGCCGGTTCATCTACTGGAACATGAATTACCATGTGGAGCATCACATGTTCCCGATGGTGCCCTATCACGCGCTGCCCAGGCTGCACGAATTGATCAAGCACGATTTGCCTGAGCCGAACCCGTCGATGTGGCATGCCTATCGCGAGGTCTGGCCGGTCTTGCTCAGGCAGCTCAAGTACGAGGACTATTTCCTCAAGCGCGAACTGCCGCTGACGGCGCGGCCCTATCGTGGCGAGTTCCACGAGGTGAACATGTCGGCGGCCGCGGAATAAGGCACTGGGCACTGCCGCAATACAGATTTCAGGAGAAACAGAGATGGCCGATTGGGTCGAAGCGTGCGCCGTGGACGATGTCGAAGAAGAGGATGTCATCCGCTTCGATCATGGCGGCCGCACCTTCGCGATCTATCGTTCCCCTGATGACGAATTCTTCGCCACCGACGGGTTTTGCACGCATGAGAAGGCCCACCTGGCCGATGGGCTTGTCATGGACGACATCATCGAATGTCCCAAGCACAATGGCCGCTTCAATTACAAGACCGGCCAGGCCAAAGGGGCTCCCGTCTGTGTCAATCTGCAGACCTATCCGGTCAAGATCGAAGCGGGCAAAGTGATGATCCAGATCAATTGATCTGCTTTAATACACGCAACAAGGGGACCAAAATCGATGAGCCGTAAAAGACCCACGATCGCCGATCTGCGCGCCATGAAGGGCAAGCGGCAATTGACCATGCTGCGCGTGTTGACGATGGACGAGGCCGAGGCAGCCGAAAGAGCCGGGGTCGACATCGTCTCGGTGCCGCCGGAGCTGGTGCTCAACCCGCAATACCGCGATGCCGCACCCAGCCTGTTCACCATGCCGGGCGACAATTTCTACGAGATCGGCACAGCCGACGACTTCGTCCGCTGGGCGTTCCGGCTCTACAAGGCGAGCGCCGACGCGGTCTATTGCAGCGCCGGCTTTGCAACTGTCAAACGGCTGGCCGATGACAATATCCCGGTGATCGGCCATGTCGGACTGATCCCGTCGCGCGCCACCTGGACCGGCGGCTTCAAGGCTGTCGGCAAGACAGCCGACAGCGCCATGCAGATTTTCGAGGCAGTCAAGCAGTACGAGGCCGCAGGCGCGGTCGGCGCCGAGATCGAAGTGGTGCCGGTCGAGGTGGCCAATGCGATTTCGGAGCGGACCTCGCTGATCATGCTGTCGATGGGGGCGGGCACCGGCTGCGACGCGCAATATTTGTTCGCCGACGATATCCTTGGCCAGAACCGTGGCCACATGCCGCGCCACTCCAAAGTCTACCGCAATTTCGCCGCCGAATATGACCGCCTGCAGGCGGAACGCATCGCCGCATTTTCCGAATATGTCGCCGACGTGAACAGCCTGGCCTATCCCGAAGACAAGCATGTGGTGCATATGGACCCGGACCAACTCGGTCTGTTCATGGAGAAGATCGACGCCAGATAAAACGCGTCGGCTAGGACCTGCTCGACAATATCGTCAGCCGGCATATGCGACGGCCGGCGCTATGGCAGCCATGTTCCGGTAGCCAGCGCAGCGTAAAGCGCCTCCGCGTCAATACCGAGCGCTCTGTCTTCCCTAAGCGGCGCGACGAGGGCACGCACGGCTGCGTGAATTCCCGCTGTGCCCGGCGCCAGCGTCAGCCCGTCGCGCAGGTCGACGGCCTGTGCGGCGGCCATCAGCTCGAAGGCGATCAGCCGCTGCCACAGCACGATCATGTCGGCGCATTTCGAAACGGCCAGCGGTGCTTGCGTCGCATGGTCCTCAACGCCCTCCGAGACCTGCAGGAAGTCGAGCATCACCGGGTTGGCCCTGTGGCGGATGGCGGCGAGAATAGCACTTACTGTCTTTTGCAGCGGCACGAAGCCGGCCGAAGCGCCGCCGACCGGCGACAGATATTTGGGCAGGCCGTTGCGGCCTGAGCCGGTAAGCTGGATGAAGCGGGCAGCACAGGCGGCCGCACATTGAGCGATGGCAAGACTGAGCGTCTCGAAGGCAAGCGACAGCGACGGGGTGTGAAAATTGCCGGTCGACAGCACCGTGTCGTCGTCGCCCAGCACCAGCGGGTTGTCGGCGGCGGCGTTGAGCTCGATCTCGACAGCTTGCCTAGCCTGATCG
>NZ_RZSW01000750.1:0-2320 GCF_003997375.1 Mesorhizobium sp. M5C.F.Ca.IN.020.29.1.1
CCGAGCCGGAATCGAGATGATCGCGGCCGATGACCACCGGCGCCTTGAGCTCGCCCTTCGCCACCATTTCGTTGAAGGCGAGGCCGAGCCGGTGGCGATCGCCGAGACCGACCCAGCAGATGCGCGCCGGCAGGCCCTGGAAGGCGATACGCTCGCGCGCCATGTCGAGCCAGTTGTGCAGGTGGGTGTTGCCGGGCGTCAATTCGCGCACCTTGGCATCTGTCTTGTAGATGTCCTCGGGCTCGCCGGAGAGGGCTGCCCAGCGAAACGGGCCGATGCCGCGACAAAACAGCGGTCGGATATAGGCCGGCACGAAACCCGGGAAGGCAAAGGCGTTCTCGAATCCTTCCTCCTTCGCCACCTGACGGATGTTGTTGCCGTAATCAAGCGTCGGCACGCCGGCGTTCCAGAACGCCACCATCGCCTCGACATGTTCGCGCATCGACGCGCGCGCCGCCTTCTCGACCGCCTTCGGGTCGCTGGTGCGCTTCTCGCGCCATTCGGCGAGCGACCAGCCCTTGGGCAGATAGCCGTTGAGCGGATCATGCGCCGACGTCTGGTCGGTGACCATATCGGGGCGCACGCCACGCCGCACCAGTTCCGGCACGATGTCGGCGGTGTTGCCGACCAGGCCGACCGATTTCGCCTCGCCGGCCCTGGTCCAGCGCTCGATCTTTTCCAGCGCCTCGTCGAGCCTGTCGGCGCGCTCGTCGACATAGCGGGTGCGCAGTCTGAAATCGATACGGTCGGGATCGCATTCGATCGCCAGGCAGCAGGCGCCGGCCATGACCGCAGCCAGCGGCTGGGCGCCGCCCATGCCGCCGAGGCCGCCAGTCAGGATCCATTTGCCCCTGAGGTTGCCGCCGTAATGCTGGCGGCCGGCCTCGACGAAGGTCTCATAGGTGCCCTGCACGATGCCTTGCGTGCCGATGTAGATCCATGAGCCGGCCGTCATCTGGCCGTACATCATCAGGCCTTTCTTATCGAGCTCGTTGAATTTCTCCCATGTCGCCCAGTGCGGCACGAGGTTGGAATTGGCGATCAGCACGCGCGGCGCATCGGTGTGAGTCCGGAACACGCCGACCGGCTTGCCGGACTGCACCAGAAGCGTCTCGTCATCTCCAAGCGTCTTCAGCGAGGCGACGATGCGATCAAAGTCGTTCCAGGTACGCGCCGCCCGGCCGATGCCGCCATAGACGACCAGTTCGTTGGGGTTTTCGGCGACGTCGGGATCGAGATTGTTCATCAGCATGCGCAACGGCGCTTCCGTCAGCCATGAGCGGGCATTGAGCTCGCTGCCGCGTGGGCTGCGGACTTCGCGGATGTTATGACGAGGATCGGTCATGGCGTCACTTTCCTTTCGAATGAGCTGCGCGGCGGAGCGTCAGCGCCCGGCCCAGGCAATCGCGCTTTCCAGGATCCGCCTCAGCGTGGCGCGGATCGGCGCGGCGAATGCGGGGTCATAAGGCACCGGCCAATTGCCGGGCGTCCCCTTGCCCTCGGGCTCGCGCATATAGCCGCGGTTGGACAGTTCCATCTGCAGCGCGTGGACGTTGTTCTGCGGCTGGCCGAAATGGCGCGTGATCCAGCCACCCTTGAAGCGGCCATTTACAACGTATGTCTCGCCGGTTCCGGCGAGGATCTCTTCGACCATCGCCTGCAAGGCCGGATCGGCGCTCTTGCCGTCATTGGTGCCGAGATTGAACACCGGCAGCGTCCCCTCGAACAGCCGCGGCAGCACCGAGCGGATCGAGTGGCAGTCATAGACCACGGCCCTGCCATGAGCGCCCTTTATCCGCGCAACTTCTCCAGCAATTGCGCTGTGATACGGATAAAAAAAGCGACGGCTCCGATGCTCTGTCTCTTCAGCGTCTGGTTCCAAGCCGGGGCGATAGAGCGGATCGCCGTCAAACGTCTCCGTTGGGCAGAGACCGGTAGTGGTTTGGCCGGGATACAGAGAAACACCTGACGGATCGCGATTGACGTCGATGACGCTGCGCGAGATCGACGTCCGAACAACGCTGGCGCCAAGATCGGCCGCAAAGTCATAGAGTTGTTCGATCCACCAGTCCGTGTCGCGATGTGCAAGCCACGGCGAAACGAACCGATCTTCCAAACCAGCCAGATCGGTGCCGGTATGCGGCAAGCTGACAAGCAGCGGCTTGGTTCCCTCATGGACGGTAAGCCAATCGCGCTCGTTCATCATGCGGCTCCAGAAATCGCCGGCAGCGCCACCGCGCTCGCCGCCCTCACCGCCGCGCCGCTGCGCACCATAGCGATGGCTTTTTCCATGTCGGGATGGAAATGCCGGTCATTGTCG
>NZ_RZSW01000751.1:0-2311 GCF_003997375.1 Mesorhizobium sp. M5C.F.Ca.IN.020.29.1.1
CCCTTGCCGTAGGCATATGGCCCGCGGCATCTAGTACGGCGCGGACGACGATCTCACGCGCGGCGTCCAGCCGGTATTCGGCGCTGCCGCGGACATCGCCGATCGGCGACAGCTCGTCCATCGGTGCGGACTGGATCGCGGTGGCGAGAGCGTGGTCGACCGGGAGCCCCCGCAAGGCTGCTTCGACGCCCAAGAGACGCTTGGCGACAACGGAGCAGGAGCCGACGGCGACGGCAGCATTGCCGACGATGCCGCCCTCAATCGTCAGGCAGGCGGCCGCCATGGCTATGGAAATGACGAGATAGCGACGCGCGCCGAGTTTTACGAAAGCCGACGCCCCGGTGGCCGCGTTTTTCGGCACGCGGATGGCGGTGACCATTTCGCCCGGCTGCAGTTCCGTGCGGCGGTTTCCCAGGATGAACTTTTGCAGCGGCAGATGGCGGACCATCGCCGTCGAGCGCAGTTCGACCTCGGCGTCGAGAATGAGCAGAGCCGGCACGCCATCGGCGGCCGGGGAGGCATTGCAGAGATTGCCGGCGATGGAGGCGACGTTCTGGATCTGCACGGACCCGACTTCACGCGCCGCCTGCTTCAGCGCATCGAAAGCCGCCGGCAGCGGATGACGGACAAGATCAGTCCACGTCGTGCGCGCACCGATGACCCAATGGTCCTCGGTTTCGGCGATACCACGCAGCGCCGCCAGACCGTTGATGTCGAGGACATTCTCGCGGAAAGGCTTGGCCCCTTGTGCCGGGTAAAAATCGGTGCCGCCGGCAAGGATGCGCCACGAAGCCTCGCCAAGCAAAGCGAGAGCCTCGTCGACGGTGGTGGGTTTCGCGTAACGGATCACGCTTTGCCTTCCCAGAAATAGGAATCCTTCCGGCACTCGGGCCGGTCAAATTCATTCGTATGCAAATGATATCAACCCGGCAAGATTTGTCAAAGCCAGAGTTTGGGGCCGCTCTCCGCCTCGGCGCGGCGGCACGCATTTTGTTATACCGTAGGAGGTTGACGCAGCCGGCCATCTGGTCGAGTTTCTCATCCGGTCGCGTCAGCGGCATTTTTCGGTGGAGCCTGGCTTCGAACACCGGATTCCACGTTTCGGCAGACTTCCGGTTCGGGTCATGCCTCCGGACAAACAAGAGGGAGGCTCCATGGCCGACGAAGCGCTTGTCATCATCGACCTGCAGAACGATTTCTGCCCGGGCGGCGCGCTGGAGGTTGCCGGCGGCGACGAGATCGTGCCGCTGGTCAACGACCTGATCCGGCGGACCGAACATGTCGTGCTGACGCAGGACTGGCATCCCGCCGGCCATTCGAGCTTTGCCTCCAGTCATCCCGGCAAGAAGCCGTTCGAGACGATCGAGATGCCTTACGGCCAGCAGACGCTGTGGCCGGACCACTGTATCCAGGGCAGCCTAGGCTCGGACTTTCACTCCGGCCTCGCCTGGACCAAGGCCGAACTGGTCATCCGCAAGGGCTTCCGGCCGGCGATCGACAGCTATTCGGCCTTCTTCGAGAACGACCATACGACGCCGACCGGTCTTGCCGGCCATCTTAGGGAGCGCGGCATCGAAACGCTGACCCTGGTTGGTCTCGCGACCGATTTCTGTGTCGCCTTTTCGGCGCTCGATGCGGTCAAGCAGGGCTTCCACACAACAGTGCGGCTCGACGCCTGCCGCGGCATCAATCTCAACGGGTCCGTCGAGACGATGCTGAATCGGATGCGCGATGCCGGCGTGACGCTGGCTTGAACGTCACCAATCGCATCCGACACAATTCCAGAGGGGGCTTTATGCGGTTTGCGGCGGCTTTGACGGCGGGCGCAGTGGTGGCAGTCGCAACCCTGTTTCCGGGAATAGCGCTCGCAGCCGAGGCCCACAAGTTGCCGGGCCAAACAATGTCGCTGTGGTGGGCGCTGCCCTTTGCCGGCCTGCTTCTGTCGATCGCCACCGGACCATTGCTCTTCCACCGTGTCTGGGAGCATCACTACGGCAAGATCACCTTCTTCTGGGCGGCGCTCGCGGTCGTGCCGCTGGCGGTGGCGTTCGGCATGCCTTCGGCAACAGAGGCGGTATTGCACGCACTGCTGACCGAATACATGTCGTTCATCATTCTTCTGTTTGCGCTGTTCACCATTTCAGGCGGCATCCTCGTCGCCGGCAACATCCATGGCACGCCGCTGGTGAATGCCGGATTGCTGCTGATCGGGGCGATGCTCGCCTCAGTCATCGGCACGACCGGCGCCTCGATGATCCTGATCCGGCCGATCCTGCGCGCCAATGACAACCGGGCGTTCAATGCCCATGTC
>NZ_RZSW01000752.1:0-2296 GCF_003997375.1 Mesorhizobium sp. M5C.F.Ca.IN.020.29.1.1
ATCCTGAAGGGGTGTCGGAGGGAATATTAGCGGAAACCCATTGAAGTGCGGTTTGTATGATCGTTAAATTTGAGGGAGAGGCTTTAACAGGCCGACAACCGAAGCGGCATTTCAGCGGGGTGAGAACAATCCGCTCGTTACCGGCCGGCGCTCATCTCGGCTTCCGAGGCCTTCTCCGCATCGCTTTTATACGAGCTTTCGCAATACGGCGTGCAGGACATGGTCTGTATTTCGGCACGCCGATAGATGCGCACCGACGACGCGTCCTGCCGCACGACGGTGATCTGCTCGTCGACGATCGGACGGCCCTCTTGATCGAGGACGACGAGGTTGGTGACGCCGAAGCCTTTGCCCGTCAGCACGATCGTCGAAGCATCCTGCACGGAGGCGTCGGCGATCGCCGGGTTGCCGACGACGATCGTATCGGCGGCGCGCGACAGTTTGACGATCTTCGCCTGATTCATCGTGACCTCGATGCCGGCGCCAGCCTTGACCGGCACGACAAAGGCCGTGGCGGCAAGGAGCGCGGCAATCGGAAAGGACGATCTCGGCCCGGTCATTGAAGCGCTCCACGGCGGCAAACTGCTCAACGGAACATGAACGAGATTGGTGAACCAACGGTTAATTAGAGAAGTGCCGTGGTGATGTCGGGATCGGAATCGTGATCGCCTGCAGCGGGCCGCCCTTTTCCCAAATCGCTAAATTGCGCCTTTCGCGGCCCGTGACGTGCCTGCCGGACCATAACGTCACTTAGTTTACGGTTAACCACGCAATGTCATCGAAGCCGGAAAGGAATCGGTAAGGCTGTTTATTAAGCCGATCGAAAGAGCTTCTCCGTAGATTGGCAGTATCCGATCAGCCGCCAAGAGAAGTTGACGGAACTGCTGTAACACGTGGAGTAGGAGCTCTCGAATGTCTAATCTCATTGCACGTTTTGTGAAGGACGAATCCGGCGCGACCGCTATCGAATACGGTCTTATCGCCGCTCTCATCGCGCTCGCCATCATGGTCGGCGCCGGCTCGCTGGGCAACGCGCTGAACGCGAAGTTCAACGGGATCGCCACTTCGATCAACAATTCGTAACAGATCACGACGTCTTGTCGTTTTCCAGAACAGGGCCGCCTCACTGGCGGCCCTGTTTCGTCGTACCGCAGATTTCAGCTCGCAGCCTCATCAATCGTTAATCGAACATGTCTAAGCTGGGCTAGGCATAGTTGACCATAGGCCCCGCGCAGATGCTTGAAGCCCTGATCTTCGTCGTCTTTCCGTTCTGCATGCTTTTCGCGGCGATCTCCGACATGCTGTCGATGACGATCGCCAATCGCGTGCCGGTGCTGCTTGTGGCAGTCTTCGCCCTGGTCGCGCCGCTGACGGGAATGGACTGGGCAACCTATGGCTGGCATTTCGCCGCCGGTGGCCTGGTTCTCGCCGTGACCTTCGGTCTGTTCGCGCTCGGCGGCATGGGAGGCGGCGACGCCAAGCTGCTGGCCGCCACTGCCGTGTGGATGGGGCTCAATGTCCATCTCATCCAATATCTCGTTGTCTCGACATTCATCGGTGGCCTGCTGACGCTCGCAATCCTTGTCTATCGGAAATCGCCGCTTGCGGCCGTTACAAGCCATAATCCGTTTTTACGCCATTTCGCCGACGAGACATCAGGCGTTCCCTATGGTATCGCGCTTGGCATTGGCGGCCTGCTCACCTTTCCGAATTCGCCCTTGATGACGTGGGCACTTGCAAGGCTGGCGGTCTGATTCTCGCCGCCAACATTTTCTCGTCAGACCATGCCTATCATTCTTCGATTTGGCGTTGAAGCAGGCAGCTTGGCAGCCTTTTTTGCGGTCCGGAGCGATGCCTCAAATTTATGTAAACCTTAAATTAATCACGATCGTAAGTATTAAATTAACCTTGTTTTGACGATTGCCGCTGCAAGGTCCGGCTTGGCTAGGTGGTTTGCCAAGGCGAGGTTCGGACAGATGCCAGCATCCCGACTGATCATTCTAGGCGTGGCGGTGGCCGCGGCGGGGGGCGCAGGATATGTTGCAAAAAACATGGTGGCGGCTCCGCCGCCTCAAATCGTCGATTCCGGCCCCACGGCGCCGGCAATCGCGCTGCAGGACGTGCTTGTCCTGTCAGGCGACGTTCCGATGGGCAGCCCGCTCGAGAACAACATCAGCTGGCAGTCCTGGCCGGCCGACGGCGTCAACGCAAACTTCATCACCCGCGCCGCCGAGCCCGATGCGCTTGAGAAGCTGAAAGGCGGCGTCGCCCGTGTCGCGATGTATGCCGGCGAGCC
>NZ_RZSW01000753.1:0-2296 GCF_003997375.1 Mesorhizobium sp. M5C.F.Ca.IN.020.29.1.1
GCGGTGTCCTGCGCCATCAGCGGCGACAGCGACAGAGCCGACAGCCCGAATGCCAGGCCTAGGCTGGCGAGCGACGCGCGGCGGAACAATGAGGACATACGTTTGACTCCAATGGGGGATAGCTAGAGCGGGATGGCTTCCAGACCAGCCGGATTGTGGCGGAATTTGGCACGGTCGACAGGGCGAGCGCGCCGTTGACATCGATTGAGCCCCCTCTTATCTGTCCAACGACTTTGCGTCCAGAACCGTTTTCCGGGCGCTTTTTGCGTTTGTCCGCGTTTCACGTGGATTTGATGGGGCCGTCGGCACCCGTCGCAACGACTTGGAATACTATCGAAAGGACCATTGAATGGTCAGTTTTGGCGGTCTCGCCCGTAAGGTTTTCGGCTCCTCCAACGATCGTCGGGTCAAGTCGACCCGCCCGCGCGTCGAAGCGATCAACGCCATGGAAAACGAGATGCGGGCGCTCTCCGACGCCGAGCTGACGGCCCGCACGGAAAAATTCCGCCAGGACGTCGCCAACGGCGCCACCCTCGATGATCTCCTGGTGCCGGCCTTCGCCACCGTGCGCGAGGCGGCGCGCCGCGTGCTCGGCATGCGCCCATTCGACGTGCAGCTGATCGGCGGCATGGTGCTGCACAATGGCGGCATCGCCGAGATGCGCACCGGCGAGGGCAAGACGCTGGTCGCCACGTTGCCGGTCTATCTCAACGCGCTCGCCGGCAAGGGCGTCCATGTCGTCACCGTCAACGACTATCTTGCCAAACGCGACTCCGAATGGATGGGCCGCGTCTACAAATTCCTCGGCCTTACCGTCGGCGTCATCGTCCATGGCCTGTCCGACGAGGAACGCCATGCTGCCTACGCCGCCGACGTCACCTACGCCACCAACAACGAGCTCGGCTTCGACTATCTGCGCGACAATATGAAATTCGAGCGCGCCCAGATGGTGCAGCGCGGCCACAGCTACGCGATCGTCGACGAGGTCGATTCCATCCTGGTCGACGAGGCGCGCACGCCGCTGATCATTTCCGGTCCGCTCGAGGACCGTTCGGAAATGTACAACACCATCGATGCCTTCATGCTGAAGCTCGAGCCGGCCGACTACGAGATCGATGAGAAGCAGAAGACCTCGATCTTCACCGAGGAGGGCACCGAGAAGCTGGAAAACCTTCTGCGCGACGCCGGCCTGCTCAAGGGCGAGTCGCTCTACGACGTCGAGAACGTCGCCATCGTCCACCACGTCAACAATGCCCTGAAGGCGCACCAGCTGTTCCAGAAGGACAAGGACTATATCGTGCGCAACGGCGAGATCGTCATCATCGACGAATTCACCGGCCGCATGATGCCGGGCCGCCGCTATTCGGAAGGCCTGCACCAGGCACTCGAAGCCAAGGAGCATGTGGCGATCCAGCCGGAGAACCAGACGCTCGCCTCCGTCACCTTCCAGAACTATTTCCGCCTCTACAAGAAGCTCGCCGGCATGACCGGCACAGCGCTGACCGAGGCCGAGGAGTTCGGCAATATCTACGGCCTCGAAGTCACCGAGATCCCGACCAATCTGCCGGTGGTCCGTGTCGACGAGGACGACGAGGTCTACCGGACCGTCGAGGAGAAGTACAAGGCGATCATCAAGGAGATCAAGGAAGCCCGCGCCAAGGGCCAGCCGACGCTGGTCGGCACCACCTCGATCGAGAAATCCGAGCAGCTGGCCGCGCGTCTGCGCAAGGAAGGTTTTACAGATTTCGAGGTGCTGAACGCCCGCCATCACGAGCGTGAGGCGGCGATCGTTGCCCAGGCGGGAAAACCCGGCGCCATCACCATCGCCACCAACATGGCCGGCCGCGGCACCGACATCCAGCTCGGCGGCAATGCCGACATGCGCATCGCCGAGGAGCTTGGCGATATGCCTGAAGGCCCCGAGCGCGAAGCCAGGGAAAAGGCGATCCGCGACGACGTCGCCCGGCTGAAGGAAAAGGCGCTGGCCGCCGGCGGCCTGTACGTGCTCGCCACCGAACGCCACGAGTCGCGCCGCATCGACAACCAGTTGCGCGGCCGCTCAGGCCGCCAGGGCGATCCCGGCCGCTCAAAATTCTTCCTGTCGCTGCAGGACGATCTGATGCGCATCTTCGGCTCCGAGCGCATGGACGGCATGCTGCAGAAGCTCGGCCTCAAGGAAGACGAGGCGATCATCCACCCCTGGATCAACAAGGCGCTGGAAAAAGCGCAGAAGAAGGTCGAGGCGCGCAACTTCGACATTCGCAAGAACCTACTGAAATATGACGACGTCTCCAAC
>NZ_RZSW01000754.1:0-2295 GCF_003997375.1 Mesorhizobium sp. M5C.F.Ca.IN.020.29.1.1
ATGTCAGGCAGTCGGCATCAGGTGTTTCCTGGGAACACCGGCTGACCGAGCGGCAGGACATGACTGCGCTTGCGATAGCGCAAGGCTTTGGCGTGCCGGACATCGTCGCGCGCGTCCTTGCCGGGCGCGGCGTGACCGCCGCGCAGACCGAGCGGTTTCTTGATCCGACCATCCGCGATCTTTTGCCGGACCCGGCTTCGCTGACCGACATGGACAAGGCCGCCGCCCGCATCGCTGATGCGATCGTGACCGGAGAAAGAGTGGCGATCTTCGGCGACTACGACGTCGACGGCGCGGCCTCATCGGCGCTGCTCAAGCGGTTTCTCACGCATTTCTTCGTGCCAGCGGAGATCTACATACCGGACCGCATCTTCGAGGGGTACGGACCCAATCCGGAAGCCATGCGCGAACTTGTCTCGCGTGGCGCGACGCTAATCGTCACCGTCGACTGCGGCACCAACAGCGCCGTCTCGATCGACGCGGCGAAGGCTGCCGGCGCCGATGTCGTGGTGCTCGATCATCACCAGCTCGGCGGTCCGTTGCCGGCGGCGGAAGCGGTCGTCAATCCCAATCGCGAGGACGACCTTTCGGGGCAGGGCCATCTTTGTGCCGCCGGCGTCGTCTTCCTGGCTCTGGTGCAGACGGCGAAGATCCTGCGTGGCCGGTTGCCGGATGCCGCACCGCCGGACCTGCTTGGTCTGCTGGACCTCGTGGCCCTGGCGACCGTTTGCGACGTGGTGCCGCTGACCGGCGTCAACCGCGCCTTCGTGGTCAAGGGGTTGCAGATGGCGCGCCAGCAGAGGAACGAGGGGTTGGCGGCGTTGGCGCGGGTCTCGCGCATCGGCGAGCCGGTCAGCACCTTCCATCTGGCCTATCTGATCGGCCCGCGCATCAATGCCGGTGGGCGCATCGGCGACGCAGCACTCGGCAGCCGCCTGCTCGCCACCAACGATCCCGTCGTGGCCCGCACCATCGCCGAGACGCTGGACCGGCTCAATCAGGAGCGGCAGCAGATGGAGCTGGAAATGCTGGCCGCGGCACGAGTCGAGGCCGATGCCGAGCTTGCCGGCGGCAATGGGCCGGCCATCGTCGTCACTGCCAGCTCCAATTGGCATCCGGGCATCGTCGGCCTGCTGGCCTCGCGGCTCAAGGACCATGCGCGCCGGCCCGCCTTTGCCATCGCCTTCAACGCCAATGGCGTCGGCACGGGTTCAGGCCGTTCGGTGTCGGGCTTCGATCTCGGCCGGCTGGTGCGCGAGGCCGCCATTGCCGGGCTGATCGTCAAAGGCGGCGGCCATGGCATGGCGGCCGGCATTACGGTGGAGCGGGCGAAACTTGGCGCGCTCCGCGCCTTCTTCGAGGAACGGGCGGCGGCCGACGTGTTCCGGCTGCAGGGCGAGGAAAGCCTGGCGATCGACGGTGCGCTGGCCGCCGAGGGTGCGACGCTCGGCCTGCTCGATGCGCTGGAGAAAGCCGGCCCGTTCGGCGCCGGGCATGTCGCGCCGGTCTTCGCGCTGCCGCGACATCGTCTTGCCGATGCGAGGCCGGTCGGCGCCAATCACATCCGCGCCGAGTTGCAGTCGGAAAGCGGCGGCCGGATCCAGGCGATCGCCTTTCGCGCCGTCGATACGGCGCTCGGCGAATTCCTGTTCACGAACAGGGGCAAACCGGTGCACGTCGCCGGTTCGCTGTCGGGCAATCACTGGAACGGCAACCGCACGGTGCAGTTCCGCATCGTCGATGCCGCACGTGCCTGAGAGCGGTTTTCGCTTCTGCGCGAGTCTTCGATGATTTAAGCCAGAACCGTCTGCAGCCGGGTCAGTTCGCCGATCTGGGCCATCGTCGCCTCATAGCCGAGGCGGATCGCTTCGTCGGCGCGGTGGAACTCGGTCAGACCGATATGGCTGAGCTTCGGCTGCAGCGACATATCCGGCGGGTCGCCGGCAAGCCTGGCACGCGAAATGCGGTCCTGGATGATGTTGAAGGCTTCGACCATAACGCCGGTGATGCCGAGCCGTGTCTCACGGGACTGGTGGCCGGTGTCTGCCTGACCGGGCCTTGGCGCATCCTTTTCGACGACCAGTTCACCGGCGCTGTGCTTGATGACGGCGGCGCGGCCGAACAGATCATAGTGAAGGTTCACCGCGACCACCAGCGGCTGCTCGTAGGCACGGCAGACCGAGACCGGCACTGGATTGACCAGAGCGCCGTCGACCAGTACGCGTCCGTTGCAAGTGACCGGTTCGAACACGCCGGGCAGTGCGTAGGAGGCGCGCATGGCGGTGGGCAGCGAGC
>NZ_RZSW01000755.1:0-2280 GCF_003997375.1 Mesorhizobium sp. M5C.F.Ca.IN.020.29.1.1
TCTCTAGGGATGCAGACCGCGATGATCGAGACATCGCTTCTCCCAAGCGAGCAAGTGCGGCGATAAGCTGCTTCATGGCGGCTCAGCTGCCGGTGCGTCTATCGCTAACGACGAATCGCGCGACAGGTATCGCCAACCGGCATGCCCGATCGGCGCATGCCAGTATCTTAGCTGCCGACCTCGAAGAAGGGCGCGCCAAGCAGGTCGGGAACGACATCGATGCCGAGGCCCGGTCCGTCCGGAATGCCGATGCGGCTTCCCGAAACCGGCGGCATGTTCGATGCGGTGCGCACCGTCACCCATTCGTGGAAGGCAATGGCGTGCAGCCGGCGCTCCTCCGGCGTCGACAGCGACAGATGCGCCATGGCTGATGTGTCGATCTCGGCGCCGCCGGTGTCTTCGACGGTGATCATGAAGCCGAGATCGACGGCAAGGTCGCGGATCTGGCGCGTCTTGGTCACGCCGCCGAGCCGCGAGATCTTCAGCGTCAGCCCGTCGGCCGCGCCCTTGCGGTGGATGTCGAGCATGTCGTCCAGCGAGGCGACGGATTCGTCCAGCACCATCGGCTTGTCGAGCGAGCGGCGCACCGACATGCATTCATCGATCGTGGTGCAGGGCTGCTCGAACGTGTAGTCGATGGCACGCGTCGCGTCAGTGAACTCGCGCGCCTGATAGGGCGTCCAGCCGGCATTGGCGTCGCAGAAGATGACGGTGCCCTTCGGCACCGAAGCGGCGACCGCGGTGACGCGCTCGATATCGTCATGGACGTTGCCGCCGACCTTGACCTGCAGCCGGTGAAACCCGTCCTTGACGATGCGCTTGGCAAGTGCGGCCATCGCATCGACCGTGCCATGGGTAACGACCTTGTATAGTTCTGCCGTCTCGCTCTCGCGCCCGCCGAGCAGCGTTACCAGCGGTATGTCGGCGGCGCGTGCCGCGAGATCCGAGCATGCCATGTCGAGCGCCGACTTGATGTAGGGATGGCCCTTGAACACCGTGTCCATCAGCCTGCCGATACTGGCCAAGGCGCGGGGATCGTGGCCGAGCAGATGCGGTGCGATTTCGATGACACCGGCGCGAGTGCCGGCCGCGAATGCCGGCGAGTAGAAATTGCCGAGCGGCGCCATCTCGCCCCACCCGGTCAGCCCGCTGTCGGCGGTGATGGCGACGATCACCGCGTCGAACGCGTCGGCGACACGACCCTTGGACATACGATAGGGCCCGTCCACGAAGGGCTGCACGACATGGTAGGCCTTGATGGTTTTGATCTGCAATTTCTCTGTCCGTTGTCTGTGATGTCCTGACGAAGCCGCACTTGGCGGCTTCTGTCGGCTCAGCTGCCGTCCGGCCGGTTGCGCGTCGGGCCAGCGCGATCGGCCTTGGCGCCCTTGGAGTCGCGCTGTTCGAGGCTGCGCGCATAGGCGAGCAGTTCTTCGAAGTCGACGCCGATATGCTCGCGGGCATGGCTTTGTGCGGCGCGCATGTCGGCGCCTTTCAGCAACCGCACATAGGTCTTGTGGATGTCTTCGTCAGGCACCGGCTCTTTGCGCGCCCGCTGATGCAGGGCGAAATACATCTGCAGCCGGCTGGTCAGTCGCTGCCAGGTCTCGAGCAGAACCGAATTGTCGGCCCATTCGTGGATCAGGCCGTGCAATTGCAGCGCCGTTTCGATCTGCCTTGTGGTGTCGCGGTCGCGCGTCGCCTGCTTCACCGCCTCGTGGCGCCGGTCCAGCTCATCGAAGAACCGCTGGTCGCGAAGCGGCCAGGTCAGTTCGATGGCGAACTCATCCAGAACCTTGTTGAGCGAATAGGCGTCGTCGATGTCCTTGGCGGTCACATCAATGACGAAGGTTCCGGCGTAAGGAATGCTGGTCAGGATGCCTTCCTGGACCAGCTCACGCATTGCTTCGCGCAGCGGTGCGCGGCTCACCCGCATCTGCTCGGCAATCCTGAGTTCGTTGAGTTTCTGCCCGGGTTCCAGTTGGCCGGTCAGGATTGCACGCCGAAGCAACGCCACGATCTCGGCGCGTCTTGTCGTGTCCGCGATCGGAGCAAAATCCAGCTTCCCCATTCCTCCACTCCACAAGATCCGGAAGCAGAGAAGCAGATTGTCGACAATCTAACAAGAGGCATCTATGGATTTCGGGCAGATTTCGGTCCGGCTTTCCGATCCCTATTGCGCGTTCATGCTCGCGGCCAAGGCCGATCGCGCCGATGTCGCGGCCTGTCGAACTGCTCAGCAAAACGGCGCCTTCGGCATAGCCGGGGGCGCCGCTGGAC
>NZ_RZSW01000756.1:0-2270 GCF_003997375.1 Mesorhizobium sp. M5C.F.Ca.IN.020.29.1.1
CAATATAGTCGATCTGATGACCCTGCAGCCCAAGGAGCATCACCCGCACGGCCTGTCAGATCGGGATTTCGATGCTCTGTTCACCACGGGCAAACCCGTCATCTTCGCCTATCACGGCTATCCCTGGACCATTCATCGCCTGACTTACCGTCGCACCAACCACGACAATATCCATGTACGTGGGTACAATGAAGAAGGCACGACGACCACCCCTTTCGATATGACGGTGCTGAACGGCCTCGACCGGTTCCATCTCGTACAAAGCGTGCTCGACCGGGTTCCACAGCTGAGGAGCGTTCAGGTCCGCCTGAAGCAGGCGATGGACGTCAAGCTGCTTGAACATAGAGCCTACATTCGCGTCCATGGCCGCGACATGCCGGAGATACTTGAATGGAGGTGGAATGAGGGTCCTGATGAGGCGGCAATCGGCCCACACTAAGGACGAGCCGGTGGCAGACGCGCTCCTGGTCCTGAAGCGTGATTCCTTCCACCCTGACCTTGGCCTGTCATAGAGGGGCGCGGCGGGAGTCCGCGGCTAGAGACGGCAGTCTGTCGCCGGTGAGAGCGCCGTGGGTGCCACTGCTATCTGCACCACACCAACCAACACCCCCACATGACCAACCTGATGTCAGTCCCTGTCGTACAAGAAACGCAACAGAGCGCGCTTTGGCGATTGAAGAAAGCCGACATGTCTGAATCCAACGCATCGACCATTCTCTCGCCCGGCCTCAGCGAGGTCGAGGCGCGAGCGAGGCTCCTCGCCGAAGGGTTCAACGAATTGCCTGCGACCGGTAGGCGCACGCCGTTGCGGATTGCTCTTGAGGTCATGCGCGAACCGATGCTGGCTCTCCTGCTGGGTGGCGGCGCTGTCTACCTGCTTCTTGGCGATCTGCAAGAAGCGTTGATCCTGCTTGCCTTTGCCACATTGTCGGTAGGCATAACGATTGTTCAGGAGGCGCGGACGGAACGCGTTCTGGAGGCATTGCGTGATCTTACGAGCCCCCGTGCCTTGGTCATACGCGACGGTGAAAGCAAGCGCATTGCGGGTCGCGAGGTGGTGCGGGGCGATTTGGTTGTCCTGGGCGAGGGGGACCGGGTCCCGGCCGACATGCTGCTGATCCAGAGTGCAGACCTCCAGACCGATGAGTCTTTGCTGACGGGCGAATCCGTCCCGGTGCGCAAGATTGCAGGCAAAGATGGCCAGCTGCCAGCCGAGCGCCGTCCAGGTGGAGACGATCTGCCTTTCGCTTTTTCCGGATCACTCGTTGTTCGCGGTTCAGGCGTCGGCGAAGTTCTGGCGACCGGGCCGCGCAGCCAAATCGGTGCGATCGGGCAATCGCTCAGTTCGATGGAGACCGAAGCACCCCGCTTGCAGCGACAAACAAAACGCCTTGTCGGCATATTCGCACTCGTTGGCGGCGCGGTCAGTGTCCTCGCGGTCATGCTTTACGGCGTTTTGCGCGGAGGATGGCTTGATGCGGTGCTGGCAGGCATTGCGCTCGGCATGTCGATGCTGCCGGAAGAGTTTCCCATGGTTTTGACGATTTTCATGGCCATGGGCGCCTGGCGCATCTCGCAGGCACGCGTGCTCACCCGTCGCGCGGCAGCAATTGAAACGCTTGGCTCGGCAACGGTTCTCTGCACGGACAAGACCGGAACGCTGACCGAAAACCGCATGACAATAACAGAACTGAGAACGCCGCACGGCAAACTGCTCCGTTTGCCAGACGGCGCGAACGGAGCGATGCCGGCGGCATTCGGCGAACTGGTCGAGCTCGGCGTGCTCGCCAGTGCCGAGATTCCTTTTGATCCGATGGAAAGGGCATTTCACAACCTCGCCAAGGAGCGGGGGCTTGGGCGGGAACAGTTGAACAGCCCTGATCGGAAACTGGTCCGCACCTATGGGCTGCGTCCCGACTTGCTTGCCATGTCGAATGTGTGGTGGTCGGCGCTTGCCGGTGACAATTGCCTGGTCGCCGCCAAGGGCTCGCCGGAGGCCATCGCGGCACTTTGTCATCTGAGTGCGGATCGTGTCGCTTCGGTCAAGGTTTCCGTGAACGCCATGGCAACCGAAGGACTCCGCGTCTTGGGCGTTGCACGTGCCAGTCATGCCGGCGATCAACTGCCAGACAAGCAGACTGGTTTCGATTTCGAATTCATGGGTCTCGTCGGGCTAGCTGATCCTCTGCGACCAGGCGTTCCGGATGCCGTGAGTGATTGCCGCGCCGCCGGGATTAAGGTGATCATGATCACCGGAGACTACCCGGCGA
>NZ_RZSW01000757.1:0-2269 GCF_003997375.1 Mesorhizobium sp. M5C.F.Ca.IN.020.29.1.1
CGCGGTAGGCGTCCTTGCCACCACCGTCATCGTCGTCGCCGTGGTGATGTCGCGCGAGAACCAGGATTCTGCCCAACAGGGCCGCACGCGGGAGTTCTTCGACACCCGCACATACGACACCAGCGGTGGCGAGACGATGCGGCCGGAGTGGAAGAAGTAGGGCAGGGCGGGGTCAATGCAGAATCGTAAGATCAGACTCACACTTCTGGCTGCCCTTGGCATCTCGGCCTTCGCGATGCCCGCGATCGCCCAGACCGCCGACGGCCAGTTGCTGACCACGCTACAGAGCCAGGTGGCGACAGCAGCGCAAGGCTGGGAAGCCACCGTAATGCAGGCGGCGCGCTCGCTGTTCTGGATCCTTGCGGGTATCGAGATCGGCATCGCTGCCGTCTGGCTGGCGATCCAGGCCGCGTCGCTCGATACATGGTTTGCCGAGCTCGTCCGCAGGATCATGTTCGTCGGCTTTTTCGTCTTCGTGCTCGAGCAGGGACCGGACTTCGCCAAGGCGGTCGTCAACAGCCTGTTCGAGATCGGCGCCGGTGGCGGCACCGCCTCGCCGGCCAATATCTTCAACGCCGGCCTGCAGGTCGCCTCGGTTATGTCTGAGAAGGTGCAGTTCGGACTGTTCGAGGACAATGCGCTGGCGATCGCCGCCGTCTTCGCCATGGTGATTGTGGTGATCTCGTTCAGCTTGGTGGCGGCGATCTTCGTCGCGGTGATGGTCGAGATGTATGTCGGCCTTCTCGCCGGCATGATCATGCTCGGCCTCGGCGGGTCGTCGTTTACGAAGGATTTCGCGGTCCGCTATCTCGTCTACGCCTTCTCGGTCGGCATGAAACTGATGGCGCTGGTCATGATCGCAAGGATCGGCTCCGAAGTCCTGCTCGGTCTCGTGAATATGCCCGCTGGATCGGACCAGTTCGTGTCGACCTTGGCGATCGGCGGCATCTCGGTCGTGGTCTTCATCATCTCGATGTATGTGCCGCCGATCGTCCAGGGCGTCGTGCAGGGCGTCTCGATCTCCGGCGGCATGGAGGCGATCCGGCACGGCGGCCAGACCGCGAGTTTTGCCGCCGGCGGCGCGTTTCTCGGCGCAAGCGCGGCAGTATCCGGCGCCTCGGCCGCGCGCAGCGCCAGGGCCGGCGGCGCCTCGATGGCGGGTGCGGCGCTCCGCGGCATGGCGCACGGCATCGGCAATGCCGGCTGGGCCGCCGGCTCGGCCGCGAAGGAGAAGACGATCGCGGCACCCGGCGCCTATTCCGGATCGCTGCTCGGTCTCGCCAATGCCAAGCTCGACCAGACACGGCAGAAGACGCGGTCGCCAGCTTCAGCGCCACTGACCGAAGACAAGTAAGGGAAAGACGCGCTTCAGCATGGCCGCCAGCACGCCGCCCGAAAACCCCTATATCGCCGCACGCCAGGAATGGAACGAGCGCTACGGCTCCTATGTGAAGGCCGCGGCCGCGTGGCGCCTTGTCGGCATCACCGGCATGCTGATGGCGGTGATCGGCTTCAGCTACGCGCTCTATCAGAGCACCCAGGTGAAGCTCGTTCCCTATATCGTCGAGGTCGACCGCCTCGGAACGGCGGCGACGGCCGGGTTCGCCCAGCAGATCGAATATGCCGATGCGCGCGTGGTGCGGGCGACGCTCGGAAGCTTCGTGTCGACCTTCCGAAGCGTGACGCCGGATGCTGTTGTGCAGAAGCAATATATCGACCGCACCTACGCGCTGCTGCGCACTTCCGATCCCGCGACCGAGAAGGTCAACGCCTGGTTCCGCGGCAACTCGCCGTTCGAGAAGGCGAAGACGGCGACCGTCGCCGTCGAGGTCAACAATGTCGTGCCGCTTTCCAACCAGAGCTACCAGATTGACTGGACCGAATATGAGCGCGACCGGAAGGGCAAGGAAACCGCAGTCCGGCGCTTCCGTGGCATCGCCACCGTGACACTGACGCCGCCGCAGGACGAGGGCGTCATCCGCCTCAATCCGATCGGTCTCTATCTGCGGGACTTTGAATGGACCGCCCAGCTGTGAAAGGCCCGCGCAATCGCATGAAAAGAGAAGGAACGACCATCGCGGTGGCGGTAATCGCGCTGTCCGCAATGGCAGTGCTCGGCCTTGCCGCGTCACCCGCGGCGCAGGGGCAGACGATCAGCGCCAATGAGGCCAAAGGGATAGGTATTTCCGGCCAGTGGCGCGGGTCGCGGGGACTGGTGACGAAAGGACCGGACGGAAAGGTGATTTTTCTTTATGGCGAGATCCAACCC
>NZ_RZSW01000758.1:0-2261 GCF_003997375.1 Mesorhizobium sp. M5C.F.Ca.IN.020.29.1.1
TTTGGGCCTGGTATTATTAGCAGTTAGTGTGCTGAAAACCCTGGTGATTGCCGGGGTTTTCAGCTTCAGGCTAACCGAAATACAGCGAAATTTTTCAGGGGACCCGCCCGAGTTGTCGGCCTGCGAGTGATAGGCAGGCCTACAACGACTAATTTTCCCAAGAGAAAACTGGTGGAGCCAATCGGAATCGAACCGACGACCTCTTGAATGCCATTCAAGCGCTCTCCCAACTGAGCTATGGCCCCACTCCGGCAGTCTACCGGCGCCGTTGCCGGCGAAGAGATCCGGCGCGGGTTGAGACCGCGCCGTTAGTGCAGCGGCTTCTAACCCCGCCTTCCGTCAATATCAAGCCTTCAAGAGCCGCTTTTTATTAAGACGCCGCGAAAGTCGGCAGGCGCTTGCGCCAGAGGCCCGATCAGACTTCGTCGTCGTCGTCGCCGACGCCGATCATGTCGGCGACATCGTCGTCTTCTTCCTCTTCGTCTGCGAGGAAAGTATCGTCATCCTCGTCACCGAGGTCCACATCGTCCTCGTCATCGCCGAGATCGGGAAGATCGTCGGCTTTCGCATCCTCGTCCGCCTCTTCGAGCGAGACGACCTCGACGCCCTCTTCCTCCTCGGCGTCCACTTCCTTCTCGGCAACTTCCTCTTCCTCCTCGAGGGCGGCGATCTTGCCTTCCTCGAAATAGGAACGCGGATAGCTCTTGCCGGTATAGGGCGAGACGATCGGATCCTTGTTCAGGTCGTAGAATTTTTGACCCGTCTCGGGGTCGATGCGTTTGGTGCCAAGTTCGGGTTTTGCCACTGCAAGCCTCGTCGATGAAAGTTTGGTCCCCATAACCACAGTTTGCGGCGCTGTCAAAGCCTAAAGCCAGCGTCATAAATCGCCGCGTTGAGCGACCTCTTGCAAGGGGATGACCATTTCCGTCCGCCGTGATACGAGACCGCCCAAACCAAAAGAAAATGGCCGGCCACCGGCATTTTCACGCAGGGAAAAGCCATGTCGCATACTGCCGCCCCGAAACCGGCCACCGCCCGCAAATCGTCAGCGCTTTCAGGCGCGGCGCGGGTGCCGGGCGACAAGTCGATTTCGCACCGCTCTTTCATGTTCGGCGGCCTTGCCTCCGGCGAAACCCGCATCACCGGCCTGCTGGAAGGCGAGGACGTGATGCGCACGGGCGCCGCGATGAAGGCAATGGGCGCGCATATAGAAAAGCTCGGCACTGAGTGGGTGATCCGCGGCACCGGCAACGGCGCGCTGCTGCAGCCGGAAGGCCCGCTCGATTTCGGCAATGCCGGCACCGGCTCGCGCCTCACCATGGGCCTGGTCGGCACCTACGACATGGAAACCACCTTCATCGGCGACGCCTCGCTGTCCGGCCGGCCGATGGGCCGCGTGCTCGAACCGCTGCGCCAGATGGGCGTGCAGGTGCTGAAAGCCACACCCGGCGATCGCATGCCGATCACGCTGCACGGGCCCAAGCACGCAGCACCCATCACCTACCGTGTGCCGATGGCCTCGGCGCAGGTGAAGTCGGCGGTACTGCTCGCCGGGCTGAACACGCCTGGGATCACCACCGTCATCGAGCCGGTGATGACGCGCGACCACACCGAAAAGATGCTCAGGGGATTTGGCGCCAATCTGTCGGTCGAGACCGATGAGCGCGGCGTGCGCCATATCTTCATCGAGGGCCAGGGCAAGCTTACCGGACAAACCATCGCGGTGCCGGGCGATCCCTCCTCGGCCGGCTTCCCGCTGGTCGCGGCGCTGATCGTGCCGGGCTCCGACATCACGATCGAAAACGTGCTGATGAACCCAACCCGGACCGGGTTGCTTTTGACGCTGCAGGAAATGGGCGCCCGGATCGACATTGTCGACCCGCGTAATGAAGGCGGCGAGGATGTCGCCGATCTGCGGGTGCGTCATTCGGAACTGAAAGCCGTCACCGTGCCGCCGGAACGGGCGCCGACGATGATCGACGAATATCCGGTGCTTGCTGTCGCCGCCAGCTTCGCCGAGGGCGAGACGCTGATGCAGGGACTGGAAGAGCTGCGGGTGAAAGAATCCGACCGGCTGTCGGCAGTGGCCGAAGGACTGAAGCTCAACGGCGTCGACTGTACCGAGGGCGAGGCCTCGTTGGCGGTGCGCGGAAGGCCGGGAGGCAAGGGACTGGGCCAGCATCCCAATGGACAGGGCACCATCGTGCAGACTCATCTCGACCACCGCATCGCCATGAGCTTTCTGGTGATGGGGCTTGCGA
>NZ_RZSW01000759.1:0-2260 GCF_003997375.1 Mesorhizobium sp. M5C.F.Ca.IN.020.29.1.1
AGGTTATGTCGGCCTCCGCTCGGGCAAGCGGCTGCAGGGCAAAGGCCGGCAGACCATTCCCGGCGGCGATGCACTGGTGATCCATACTCCGGGCGGCGCAGGATACGGTCCCGCCAGGGAGCGTCGGCGCGAGGCCGTCCGGGACGACCTGACGAACGGGCTGGTCTCGGCGGGAGCTGCCGAGCGCGACTATGCAGAGAAGCCGCAGCCTGCCGCGAGGGAGGTTGCCGACGTCAGATAGCCCGGTCGCACGCAGCGCCAAAAACAAAATCGGCCGGGTCATCCCCGGCCGGTTGTTTTGAAGCTGCAGGCGTCAGAAGTGGATCGTGCGGCCCGTCTCCATCGCCTGCGTAGCGGCCAGCGCGAAGCGCAGCGCCTGGAGGCCGTCGACACCGTCCGCCGAAGGCCTGCCCCGTCCGCGGACCGCGTCGACGAAGTCGCCGATGGTCTGGTCGTAGGGGATCACGTGCTCTACGGGCAGTTCACGCGTTCCCGACTGGGTACGCACCGTGACACGGCCCTGCGGCTTCTGCCACAAAACATCCGCGCCGAGCACGGAGCCCTTCGTGCCGTGGATTTCGACGGCGGTACCGCCAAATGGCACCAGGAAGGTGTCTTGGCAGATGACCAATAGGTGGCCGGGGAATTCCCAGACCGACGTCACATTGTCCTTGATCCCGTGCGGGGCGGCGCCTGAGGTCAGCCCCATCGCCGTCACGGCCACCGGATCGGCGTCGAAATAGTAACGCATCAGATCGACGTCATGCACGGTCAGGTCTAGGACGACGCCGGCGCCCGTCGACGGATCGTTCAGGCGCCAGCGCGCCAGATCACCCGGCAGATCCACCGTGAAGCCGATGCGTGCCGAGGTGATCTCGCCGAGTTCCCCGGACCTGATGACGTCCTTGATGGCTCGATGGGTCGCCATGTTGCGCAGGTGATGGTTGGTCGCCAGGACTACGCCGGCCTTGCGCGCCGCCTCAACCATGGCTTCGCCATCCTCGGTGCTGATACTGAGCGGCTTCTCGCAGAGAATGTGCTTGCCTGCCCTGGCGGCTGCGATTGCCTCTTCTCGATGTTTTTCGTTCGTGGTCGAAATGTACACGGCGTCGACTTCCGGGTCGGCGAGCAGCGACTCGAGGCTGGTGTGGTGACTATGCAGCTCGAGATCGCGCGCATAATCAGACGCGCGCTTCTCGTCGCGGCTGTAGACCGACACGACCTCGCAGTCCGGATGCTTGTTGATCGAGGCCGTCAACCATTGTTTGGCTATGTTGCTGGCGCCGATGAGGCCCCATCTGATTTTTTCTTGCCCGGTCATCTGAATCCTCTTCGGCTTGTGATGGGTCTGCGCGGGCGTTCGTATAAGCCCAGTCCGTGCGAATGAATGGAAGTCCCGTGATGACATCGGCCCGATGTCTCAAACGGCTGAAGCGCGGTCGCCCTTGCCTGCCGGTTTTCGTGTTGGCCGCAGTTCCCGACCTGCAATTGATGCCGGAGCGGCGGTCAGCCGCCCCGGCATACCAGGTCTTTGTCTAGAGCCCGGCAAGGCCCGACTTGAGGCGCGCGACCGCGTCACCCGACGTCAGCTTGGTGTTATTGGCGAAGGAGCTGATAACGTCCTCGAACACGCCGCGCACCTCGCGGGACTGGGCGTGGTTCTGGGATAGAGACGGCAGGACACCGCCCTTTTCGGCGGCGGCGGCGCGGTCTGCGATTGCTGCCTGCCCGCAGGCGTCGAAGGCTTTCGGATCGATGTCGGTGCGGGCCGGGATCGAGCCCTTGCGGATGTTGAACTCCGTCTGCACCGCCGGATCCATGGTCAGGCGCGCCATTTGCATCTGCGCCTGCCTCGCCGCCTCGTCCTTAACCGGAAAGAAGCCCCAGTAATCGGCTAGGAAGACATAGGTGCCGGCTGTCCCGGGTGCCGCCAGGCACAGGTAGTCGACGTCGGCCTTCTTGCTGGCCACCGTGAACTCCCCCTTGGCCCAGTCGCCCATGAAATGGAACGCGGCTTTGTCCTCGATCACCATCGCTGTCGCGAGGTTCCAGTCGCGGTTCGCCGCGCCGGCATCGGCGTAGCTCAACACCTTGCGGAAGGTATCGAACACCTGGACCATCTTGTCGCTTTCAAGCGACGCTCCGTCCAGTTCCTGGATCGCCTTCTTGTGGAAGTCCGCTCCGCCGACGCCCACCAAGATGTCCTCCCAGAGCATGAATTCTTGCCATGGCTGACCGCCGTGGGCGAGCGGCTGGACAC